>CAJUIJ010000097.1 GCA_910586175.1 uncultured Muribaculaceae bacterium
TGTCGTCGCCGGAGGCTCCTCCCTCCCGGAGGCTTCGCGACGTTGCATTGCGAACCGGGGGTGAGGGGCCGCCGACGACCACTAAGGAAATCATGATGGAACGCTGAAAGCGTTATTTTTCGAGGATTAGGGTTGTCGAGGTTAAGTCGGTGGCTTTTTCTGTCAGTGACAACATGTCTTGCCAATCGGATGCCGGCATGTTTATGTGTGGGAATTCAAGTGTCACGCTAACCGTCAATTTGCCGTGGGTTACTTCAGCTTTCGACACCAGGCTTCCTGCCTTGTTAGATAGCTCGGAGTTGAGTTTGGCAAGTGATGTGGTGGAGAGGGTATAACCTTGCGGCAATTCGACGCTGACGTTTGTGATATTGAGTTGAGGGTAAGGAAGCAGAATGTTATCACCGGGCAGGCGATTGCGCTGCGAGGGGGTGATTTGGGGTAGCTTCGGAAGCAGGTTGCCGATGCCCAAGGTGAGATTTTGTCCGGCGCGTTTCACTATGCCGTCCATGATATAGTCGGCAGCATATGAAATTGCGGCGGAGTCGGGGGAAAGACCAATGCCGCAGGCAAGAATCTCATAGTCCTTGAATTCTTTGGGTGCGAAACCATGATAGTCGGTGGTCATCTTGCGTATGCGGTCGGATTGTTCTTTTGATTCATCAGCGTTTCGTTCGAGCCTCGCTTGCTTATCTTTCGATTTTTCCTTGCGCAGCATCTGCGGATCGGCCACTATGCCATCTTGGTTGAGGTATTCAAGGTAGGCGTTCAGCAAGTTGTCGGATGTGAGTATAGGCCCGACCGCATCTTTAGAGGCTCCGAAAGCATCGACCCTGCGGTTTATGTTCATGTCGGTGCCATCGATTGAGGCATTGATTGTTACGATGCGTCGGTTGTCGTATGGGGAATTTAGTGGCACTGTGAAACGTCTGTTTTCCGAATTCCTCTCTTGTTTTGACAGCTTTTTATCATGTGTTAGCATCGCGTTCTGGCCTTGAAGGGAGGGAAGAATTTCTGAAGAGGTGTTGTAACCTCTGAAAGCGTTGGAAAAGAACTGCTTGGTGTCGGGCAGATATACGAAAAACCATATGTCCTTATAATTGATGAGGCTGTCAATGGAGACATGGTTGCGCGAGGTTACGACACCCTTGCGGATGTTCTTGATGTCGGCATTGCGGAACGCGGCATCAAGCTCGTTGACAAAATCGCCCGGGTAATATCGGTATTTTCCCGTCATGTAGCTGAAAACAAGTAGATTGTAGATGTATTCGGCAGTTCGGGCTTGAGACCATTCCCCCTCCTTGTATTTTTTCTTCACCAATTTCATCGGGTTTCCTTTCACGTCAGACAGCTGCTTTTTCACTGAAAGCGTCATATCCGTAAAGTTCTCCAGTCGTGCCACGCCATTTGCGATTACAGTTGTTTCGGCATCCGGATTTGCCTGAATGCCATCTTTGCGGGCAAACTGTGGGGTATATTCGTCAAAACGGCGATTATATATGATCATTTCAAGATGAGGAGACTGAATCTCCGAGCTATACAGCAATTGCGGTTCGGCATCGAGAGGCTCGGATATTTGGGTGGTGATGACAAAATCCTTGTCGGCATCCTGTGTCACCTTCAATCCGGGCGCTCCATTGCGCTGGCGGTATAGGGTGGTAAGGTCATCATCTATTTTGCATTTTACGGTGTGTGATAGCACAGGATAATCTTGCCTGAACATGATATCTATGGGTTCAGGTTGAATATTTTTCAAGGCCGTGTGGGTGAATAGGAAAATGTCGAGTTTGTCACCTATTTCCAGTCCGGGCACGGCAAGTTTCTGACGGTCGGCTTTGTTCTCCTTTTTCTGTTGCGACAGAATCACAAAGTCATCGGTCGGCACTTCAATGATAGTTCCGTCAGGCTTGATTATGCGCACTCCGAGCACATATTTGCGTTCATCCTTTTCTTGGAAAAACCAGTCGCTTGAACCGCTCTTCACGGGCATGTCATACTCTGAAAACTTCTCGAGCGCAGCCTTGTCGTTGATAAGAACGAGTTTGCGGTTGTAATCATCCATATTTATGAGAGCCACCTTTTTGAGAGGAATCAGTGAGGCATTGCGGTCAAACCCTATGCCGGTCTTCTTTTTGGCAGAAATATCGGTATGTGCTGCCAAAACAACGGCAGATTCGTTGCGATACTTTTCTGGCACCTTAGGTGGATTTGAAAACTGAGGGAGCGAGTCAGCCCACACTTCGGCCCTGACGCGAGATGAATACTCTTTATAGTCTGACACCTTGTCGGCAATCGCATAGGCAGAGCAAAGGGCTGTCAGCATGAGTGTAATGATCAATTTGTTCATGAGTGATATGTTTTTAGGTTTGGTAGTTTTATAAGAGGTGATCATTCGTTGGTATAGTCACGAATGTAATGTCGGTATTATCGTTTATTACATTTGTCAGTCAGCCAAGGAGAGCTCGATTTGGTTTTTTGCTGCATTTTCCCATTGCGACAAAGCCTTGTTCCAGTTGTCAATATCTTCGGTCATAATCATTGGATTTGTGATTTCCAAAACCTTGCACATTGTCACTATATGGGGACCCGGAGTTGAGAAAATACAAGAAAAAGTGCCATTGGGAGTGGAGACTCTGAAATTTTCCGGCAAATGTGAAACTTTTATTCCTGACGGCAGATTAAGAAATGCCTGCCGCACAATTCTCCCGCGTGAGGGTAGGCGGTAGGGTGATTGCCGGTCATGATTGTCTATGCGGTCGAGCGAGATGCCGTTGTTTGCATTGAAGTCTACATAAACTGCTGTTTCAGTTTGTGTCACCGCTTCTGAATTTTCAATTGCCGCTTCAATTACCGCTTTGCCCTCCGGTGAGTTTAAGACTTTGCTGACAGACTCAATCGGAATGTGGCTGCTTCGCAGCGGCACAAGGTCTATGGCCATGTTCTCATCTACATATTTTTCTCCTTTCTCGTAGTATCGTGTGATGTACGCCTCCTTGAATTCTCCGCCCAAAGTGCGCGTGGCCACCCCGATGAGGCTGCTGAAATCTTGCGAAAGGGTATAATTGTAGCATACGGAGTCGGTGGCCGTGGCGGATGGTGTCAGACGTGGCACATTAATAATGCTGCATTCCCCCTCACTCTCTTTAGGGAGAACTATAGCATCCTTGCCCTGGATAGCACCCGGAATATGTGTGGGCGGTATGTGGACATTGGTCGCATCGAGATATAGTGTGTCGCCGTTCTCCACTGTTACGCAAATGCTGTGGTCAGTGGCTGCGAGCGACGGCGTGCTTGAGATTGGAAACGGAATGTTGTTGGTGCCAATCACTGCGGTGTGTGCATTGATGCCCTCATGTTGCAACAAGGTAGTTAGCAGTAAGGCCATTCCCTTGCAGTCGCCGTAGCGTTTGCGGAGCACTTCGGCCGGACGATCCGGACGATGGCCACTTTCTCCTTCCTCATAAGCCACATATCTGATGTTTTTCTGTACCCACGCATAAATTCGTTCTATCTTTTCTCTTGGTGTTATAGATGTTGGGGGACGTTCATATACGTCTTGTTTGAGAAATGAGTCAATGTCGGGTATCTCAGAATCGACACGGCTTATGTCGACATGCCAACGGCAAAGGTCATTGAGTGTCTGAAACCATCCCTTGACCAATATCACAGGTCGATACAGTAGTGGATTTGGGGTTCTGTATTCATCTAAAGCGTTAATGGAGCCATCAAGATTGCTGACCTCGTATATATGCACTCTTGTGCCATCGTGGTAGACCTCCACGCTTCGCTTGATGTCGGGATTGTTGTCTGACGAAAAATTCAGTTCCTCAAGGGTGATGTGGGAATATTCGGGCGGAATAATGATGCGTATTTGCTTGTGCTTGGTGTAATAAAGGTCGCAAAGGTGAAGCATTGTGAAGAATGCTGGGTCGGTGACGGTGCGTTCGAAACTGACCTTTTTCTTCTTGCCCGGTTCTTGGAGATCAATGTCAAAATAGCATACGCGGTTATCATCATGAAACACATTGCGGGAGGGTGCGCTTTCGTATCGAGGCTTCCCCTTGCCGGCAGCCTTGTTTAATTTTACTATGTCGTTATAGAACACAGCGGGCTGTATTTTCTCGCCATAGCGGGTTGCCTCATATGTGAGTTCCAGGGTGTTTTTCACAACGGCACGTTCGCTGCCTTTTGGAGCCACAAACTCCCATGTTTCAGTGCCGTCAACCAACACAACATTCGGATTGGAGTGAGCAGCAACCACGCCATATGCGATTGCCGCAATCAACACCAAAACGAGAAGTCTTAAATTTACAATTGTAATGTGTTTCATTTATATAAAGTGTTTTATGAAACGGATTTGAGGGATGTATGCCTCATGTTGCAAATATAGCGAAAATTTTAGATTTATATTACTAAAGTTGTAAAAAGAGCAGTTTTTATGAAAAAAGTTCATAATTATACTGCGAAAAATGATGTAATGTGAGAATAGTTGGCGCGACAGATTGTTATTTTGATAAAAAGTTGTTAAATTTGCATAAATAACAAAATTATGGCCATAGATAACACATATATCCGTTTTGACTGGGCAATCAAGCACATGCTTCGCGATAAAGCCAACTTCGGGATTCTCGAAGGTTTCATATCTGTACTTCTCAATGAGGAAGTCAAGATTGTGGAGATACTGGAGAGCGAGTCAAATCAGGAAAGCTCGACTGACAAGTTCAATCGCGTTGACATTAAAGCTCGTAACAGTAAGGGGCATATCATCATAGTTGAGGTGCAGCTTACGCGTGAACTTTATTACTTGCAGCGCATACTATACGGCACATGCAAGGCTATAACGGAACATATCAATATCGGGGAGAAATATGACCAAGTTAGCAAGGTGTATTCAATCAGCATACTTTATTGCGATTTCGGTCAAGGTGATGATTATGTATATCATGGTGAGACGCGTTTCAAGGGTCTTCATACCGGCAACGACTTGCTTGTCAATATGAAAGAGAAGGGTGTTATAGTGCAGCATCTGCCAAAGGAGGTTTTCCCGGAGTACTATCTGCTGAGGGTAAACACCTATACCAGCATTCCGGTGACACCTCTTGATGAATGGATGGAATATCTGAAGACCGGTAAAGTGAAAGAGGATACACGTACCCCTGGCTTGCAGCAAGTCAAGGAGAAGCTACGGTTGCTTAACATGACGCCCGGCGAACGGCAAGCCTATGATGCGCATATCGATGCAATAATGGTACAGAATGATGTGCTTGACACTGCCCGTGAAGAAGGACGTGAAGAAGGCCGTGAAGAAGGCCGTGAAGAAGGAAAATTGGAGATGTCCCTAAAAATGCTCAAGGAGGGAATGGATATAGAGATGGTGAGCCGTTTCTCCGGCCTGACGATTGAGGAACTTAATATGGCTCTCGGTCGAAACCTTGACTGAGGTCTGCGGCTGAAATAGCACGGGTAAGCATAAATGCAGGAGGGTATGTCAAAATTAATGACATACCCTCCTGTTGGTTTGATGTTGTGTGATGTTAATCAGATTTCGTTCGGGCTGATTACGATGTCGACTGCCTTCTTTGAGGAGCTTCCTTTGTAGCGGTAGACTACGTTGATGTCTTTCTCCTTGCAATAGTCGAGAAGGCTTGCGAAGTCTTTGTTTGTCTTCAACTCGCTCTTGAGCTGTGCCAGGGAGTTCTGCTTGAGTTCTTCTTTGCTCTGCTCTATGAGGTCCATGTCGATGAAGTGCTCGTTGCACTTGATTTCATAGACCAGGGCATTGCCATCCAACGCGATTTTCTGCATTGTGAACTCATTGCTTAGTTTCATAGGGAGCTGTGCGTTGAGTTCCTTGACGGCCTTTTCAAGGCGAGCCTCTTTGCTTGAACATGAGGAGAAGCCCTGAATAGAGAGGATAGAGACGAGCACCAGAAGAACAGGTGCAAAAATGGTTTTGAATTTTGACATAACTTAAAATTTAAAGTGAATTGAAATGCAAATATAATCATTTCAAAACTATTTCGATGTTATAGTAGATAGATTTCATCTAAACAATTCAATCTTCTGCCGGGCCTCCCCGGTGGTTGGTTGGCTCGCTTATAATGCCGGTAGTAGGGTTAAGTTATTGAAAGATAAGGATTGATAGCTGATGTATATATATTGTCTATATCGTGTATTGGCGATTTTTTCTATGCAAGCATTATCTTTGCAGTTCGAATTTTTATTTCCTTTTTATGAATTTCAAAAGATCAGCCTTTCTTGCTGCGATGTGGATTGCAGCTTCTCAGATGTATGTTATGGCTAAAGATGCCGTAGTCAAGACCACTGAAGGAATATCCGTAACCTATGCGCTCAATGCGTCAGACAAGATAGCACGTGTCAAAGGTCATGAGGAGACAACGAAGAAGACTGTAACCATTCCCTCTAAAATCAAAGTTGACGGTGTGTCATATACTGTAACCAAGATAGGGGCGGCAGCCTTCAAGAATGCTGGTTTCACCACGGTCAACTTGCCCAATACCATCACACTTATCGATAAGGATGCCTTTATGGATTCCGGGGTCAAGAATTTAACGATACCACCGAAGGTGGAAAAAATCGGTGCGAACGCATTCAAGGATGCCCTCTTGACGTCAGCTGTCATTCCGGGTTCATGCTCTGAGCTTGGTGACTATGCGCTCTCCATGTCATCTCTTAAGAGTGTGACATTCGAAAATTCTGCGACGAAGCTCAAGATAGGAGTTCGTGCCTTATATGGCACGGCCATAACATCGCTTGTGCTTCCTTACAGGGTGATTTCGATCGGTGAGGGTGCGTTTTCAAGAACAGAGATAACCGAGATGGTCTGGCCTGACAATATCAAGGAGGTTCCGGTGTTGTGTTTCTATCACTGCAATTCGTTGCGTAGTGTGACACTGCCGTTGGGTATAACGGCTATCGGTGACCAGACTTTCGAAGAGTGTATATCGTTGTCATCGATCAATCTTGCTTCTCCACTCAACACAATAGGCAGGTTTGCATTTCGCCGCACAGCTCTGACGGCAGTGAATATACCGGAGGGGGTGGTGTCGATAGGAGATGATGCTTTCTCCACTTGCAAGCAGCTACGTTCCGTAAGTTTGCCCTCTACTCTGAAGAGCATAGGCCAGTGCTGTTTTCAGGGGAGCGAGGCCATAGAGAGTGTCAGTTGTGATGCATTGGTGCCACCGGTGTGCGGCAACTCGCCTTTCTCTTCGACAACCTTTCATAATGCCAAAATCTATGTGCCGCATTCGGTATGGGAGCTTTATGACAAAGCAGACTGGTGGTATTGCTTCGACTACACCGGTTACAAAGGATCCGGAATCGAAGATATGGAGGCAGGTGACAATGAAGCCGCAGATGTAGAATATTTCGACATGCAAGGTAACCGCGTGTACAATCCGATATCCGGGCAAATATACATCTGCATAGAGCGCACTTCGGAGGGTGTAAGAACCCGTACGAAGGTGGTTTTATAGAAACCTTACGTCATATTCCTACTCGTTGGTGCCGGCCCAGATGTTCATGAATTGTATGAAGTCTTGGTTGGTGCCTTCTGTAATGTGTACGTCATCTTCTGTCACTGTCGAGACATCCTGGCCATTGGGAAACATCATAAACATTGGTTTTGTGTCTGGATATGCCACGAGTAACCATCTTACCCCACTGTCACGTTTTATGGATACCTCTATGTTGCCAATTGTTGTCGAGGTTATGGTAAGGCGGTCGTATGTCCAGTATTCCGGAATCATTGAATCCGGTTTAAAGGGGGAGATGGGCAATTTCTTCCACAGATTTTTATTATGAGTTAAATCCCGGATTTCAATCAAAGAGGGCACGTTGCCTCTCATAAATGGATGGCAACTGTCATTAATATATTCTATTTTCAGAGCAAAAGAGGTGTATTTAATAGGTTCTCCTCCGTCATTAATAAGTTCTATTGGCAATAATGCGATGCGGCATTGCTCGAGTTCTTCATCGCTACGATGTCTGTTGTCACCGTCAGGAGTCTGTGCTTGTATTGAGATGCTGCCTATGAAGAGTAGCAAGAAAAGCATCAAATGTTTGGCCAAAGATTTCATGATTGTGTAATTTTATGCGCAAGTTAATGAAATTATCTCTGCGAGCCAAAAATATTTTCAACGTAAATTTGTAATTTTGCAACAATTTAAATCACAATAAATATGAAAATGTCATTAAAAGCTTTCCTTGCATCGTTGATGGTAGGTGTTGTGCTGCCGGTTTGTGCACAGTCCACACCCGATGAGATTGTCAAGGATGAGAATGGTAAGATTATCGTGTCGCTCAGTTGGGAGCCGATCAAGACCACTTATAATGTCAGCCCTGAGAACGATGTGTTCGTGCTCGTAGTTACGCCGGAGGAGGCACTTGAATACGTCAAGGTGGAGAGTTCGGCACCCAAAGCCGTTCACCCCAAGATAGATCCCGACTACGGCGGCTATGTGGACGTGCGCTGTCGCGCGAAAGCAAGTGGAGTGACGGTTACGGCAACAATCCCGGCCGACAATGCCACCTACACAGCCACACCGGCCACTACGACACCCTTCGACGTTAAGTAAACCGAAGAGGGTTAGGGAACTTAATCCAAAAGCAAGAGAATCGGATTCGCGAGATAAACTTCGCAAATCCGATTCTCTTGTATAAAGAGGTTGTATCATAAATTGATGCCTTATTGGGGGTCAATGTAAAAATCCGGTTGAAATGTTAAAATACAACCTTTCCCTTTTATGGTCGTCGGCGG
>CAJUIJ010000098.1 GCA_910586175.1 uncultured Muribaculaceae bacterium
GAAATTTAAATATGTGAAATTAAATATATAATGAAATAAAAAAAGCAGCCATTCGGCTGCTTTTTTTATTTCATTATAATTCTCGATTTTCAATTTTCCTCGCGGCGTGGGCGGCGGGGACCGCGGTCACCGTCGCGTCTGGGTCCACGGTCGCCGTCGCGGCGAGGTCCGCGATCGCCATCGCGATGAGGACGCGGGCCACGATCTCCTCTCTCACCGCGCGGACGCTCCACATAGCCTTCCGGCTTGGGCTGCAATGCACGCAGCGACAGGCGATACTTGCCGGTCTTCTTATCAATCTCGAGAAGCTTCACTGTGAGCTTGTCGCCCTCTTTCAGGCCACTTGCCTCCATGTCGGGAAGACGCTCCCAAGAGATTTCGCTGATGTGGAGCAAGCCATCACGTCCGGGCATAAACTCGACGAACGCGCCGAAATCCTGGATGCTGCGCACAGTGCCTTCGTAAATCTCTCCCTCCTCGGGCTGAGCCACGATAGCCTTGATTTTGGCCACGGCTGCGTCGATACTTGCCTTGTCGCTCGATGCGATCTCCACCTTGCCGATGCCGAGCTTCTCATCCTCGTCGATAGAGATAGTGGCTCCCGTCTCTTCCTGAATACCCTGGATCACTTTACCCTGCGGGCCGATAACTGCACCGATGAGTTCTTTCGGAATCTCCATAGTGACCAGACGAGGCACATGAGGCTTGTAGTCTTCGCGAGCCTCGGGAATTGTCTCCTTGATAATGTTGAGGATGTGCAGGCGACCCTCACGAGCCTGGTCGAGAGCCTTCTCGAGCACTTCATAGCTGAGGCCGTCACACTTGATATCCATCTGAGTGGCGGTGGTACCCCTGGTTGTACCGGTCACCTTGAAGTCCATGTCGCCGAGGTGGTCCTCGTCGCCGAGAATGTCGGATAGGATTGCATATTTCACATTACCCTTGTCGGAGATAAGGCCCATTGCCACACCGGCCACCGGACGCTTCATCTTCACACCGGCATCGAGCAGCGACAATGTGCCACCGCATACAGTTGCCATCGACGACGAACCGTTAGACTCGAGAATGTCGGATACTATGCGGCAAGTGTAGGGGAAATTCTCGGGGAACATGCGCTTCAACGCGCGGTGTGCCAGGTTGCCGTGGCCGATCTCGCGGCGGCCTACGCCACGCTGCGGACGAGCTTCACCTGTAGAGAAGGGGGGGAAGTTGTAGTGAAGCAGGAAACGCTCCTTGCTCTGGTTGAGCACATCGTCCACAATCTTCTCATCGAGAGTGGTGCCGAGAGTGGTGGTGACGAGCGCCTGTGTTTCACCGCGAGTGAAGACAGCAGCCCCGTGAGGTCCCGGCAGATAGTCCACCTCACACCAGATGGGGCGGATTTCTGTGGTCTTGCGGCCATCGAGACGTATGCCCTCGTCGAGCACGCAGCGGCGCATAGCCTCTTTCTCCACATCGTGATAGTAACGCTTCACCATCGCTATGCGCTGGTCGGCATTGTATTTCTCAAGCTGCTCCTCGGTCATCTCCGGAAGCTGCTCTATATATTCGTCGCATATGTTGCCAAACTGCTCGGCACGCCAATGCTTGTCGGCTGCGCCTGTGCGTGCTATGGCATATGCCTTGTCGTAGCACTTGTCATGTACGTCCTGACGAAGTGCATCATCGTTGATTTCGTGGCAGTATACGCGTTTCTCCTCATGGCCTGCCTCTTTCATCAGCTCAAGTTGGGCCACGCAATGCTTCTTGATCTCATCGTGTGCCACCTTGAGGGCCTCGAGGAGCTCAGCTTCCGAAACCTCGTTCATCTCACCCTCGACCATCATGATGTTGTCGTAGGTGGCACCTACCATCAGCTCAATGTCAGCCTTCTCGATCTGCTCGAAGTTGGGGTTGATGACCCATTCGCCATCCACGCGTGCCACGCGCACCTCGGAGATGGGGCCGTTGAACGGTATGTCGCTGCAGGCCAAGGCTGCCGAAGCGGCTATGCCGGCAAGTGCATCGGGGGCTTCGTTTTCATCGGCCGAATACATGGTCACGTTGACAAACGTGTCGGCATGATAATCGTCCGGGAAGAGCGGACGCAACACGCGGTCCACAAGGCGAGAGGTAAGGATCTCATAGTCGCTCGCACGGCCCTCTCTCTTAAGGAAACCGCCCGGATAACGGCCTATTGAGGCATATTTCTCTTTGTATTCTACTGTGAGGGGCATGAAGTCTACTCCCTCGCCGGCCTCGCGGGCCGAACATACGGTGGCAAGAAGCATGGTGTTGCCCATGCGCACCTCTACCGCTCCATCTGCCTGCTTCGCCAGTTTGCCGGTCTCGATCGTAATCTCTCGTCCGTCGGGCAGCGCGATGGTTTTCTTGATTGGATTCATTTTTTTAAATTCGTTATTGTTTTTCGTCGTATACTGCTTCAGATGTGACTTCCTATTGTAGTCACATCCTTCCTAATATTCCCACAAATTTACAAATTTTATTCCAATTCGAGCATATCTTTTATGAATATTTGCTAATTTTGTAAAAAAATAATCCCATATGAACGTCAAATTATACAATATCGCTGCCATTCTCGCTCTCGGTGGTTCTCTTTTATCCTGCTCGGACGACCCTCACTTTAAAATAGAGGGTGAAGTGGAGGGTGCCTACAATGTCTCTCTGGTGCTCGAGAAGTCCGATTTTCAGGGCTTTTGGATTCCTGTTGATTCAACACGCACAAGCTCTTCGGGCAGCTTCTCTATCAAGGCCCCGTCGCCGGCTTCGCCTGAGATTTATCGCCTCTCTATGGGCGACCGGTTCATATATTTTCCGGTCGATTCCACAGAGACTGTCTCGCTCACTACCTCTTCCAAGAATTTCGGCATGGAGTTCTCGCTCTCAGGTAGCGACAATGCCGCTAACCTTGCGGCTTTCGAGAAAGACCTGTTGGGGCTGAATGCCACCGACTCGGCATCTCTCGCCACGTTCAAGCGCAATGTCTACACCAAATACATCAAGGATGCTCAGGGGTCGATAGTCTCCTATTATGTACTCACCAAGATTATCGGTGACAAACCCCTTTATGACCCTACTGACCGTCAGGATGCCAAATATTATGCAGCCGTGGCCACACAGTTCGACCAGTTCCGCCCAGATGACCCCCATGGACACATGGTCAAGGAGGTGTCTCTGCAAGTCATGAAGGCCCGCAACAAGGCTGAGGGCAAGCGCACGGTGGTGGAGGCTCCCGAAGTCAAGGTGCTCGATATAGAACTCCCCGACGAGCATGGCAAGAATGTAAAACTCTCCGACGTAGTGGGCAAAGGTAAGAAAGTGGCGGTGATTTTCTCGATGATGACCGATGCCAAGGCGCATGTCTTCAACCGCGAACTCGCACGTATTTATAATGAGAAGGCCGGCACGGTGCAGTTCTACCAGGTGTCGTTCGACCCGGGCCAGTACGAATGGCGGGAGGCTGCCAAGAATCTTCCTTGGATCACAGTGCTTGATCCCGCCGGTAATGCCTCGTCTGCAATCTCTGACTATAACCTATATGCTATTCCTGCCGTGTTTATATATAGTGCCGATGGTGAGCTTATAGACCGGGCAGAGTCTATTGAGGACTTGAAGAAGAAGTTGTGATGGCAGATTGGAAAGATATGTTGGGGCAGCTCCGCAATGAGCTGCCCGAGGGTGAGGATGTTGCCGAATCCTGTGCCGATAATGATGCTGCTGATGCTAAAGAAGTGCAGCAAGGAGCACTGCGCGTTGTGATTGACAAAAAAGGTCGCAAGGGAAAGGTGGCAACCATAATCGAGGGCTTTACGCTTCCCGAGGAGAAGGTAGAGGAGTTGGCTGCACGGCTGAAACGCAAGTTAGGCGTAGGAGGCAGTGCAAGGGGAGGGGAGATACTCATACAGGGCGACGCCGCCATGCGAGTCCGCGACTTCCTGAAAGCCGAAGGCTTCAAAGTAAAGTGAAAACAGGGTGGCAAAAATAGGGTGGCAAAAAAATGAAAATGGGGTGCATCAAAGTTTTGTTTTGATGCACCCTATTTTCATAAATGGAACGTCAAAAATGGAACGGCGATTTCCAAATCGCCATAAGTGTAGTAAGAATATATCTATATAGGCACTGTGGTGCGCATTTTATCTCGTGTCCTAACAGGTAAAAGCCCTTTTGGGGATTATTAGTTAAAAAATGATAGCTTTGTCGAGGAAAGTGTATATTTGAGTTGTTAAAATTGTTAATAATTGCAAAAAAGTGAATGGGCTGTTTTGTTTTTTGCTTTCCTGATTCTATATTTGCAGACGAGTCTTGACCTTATAATCAAATAGATGAACAAAGGATATTTAAGACTCATGAAGCGTTGATTCTCGAAATATACTTGTACACCATGAAATAACTCGTACTTTTCGGAATATCTGATCTCACGAAATCTTGTTGCTGCAAGATTTGTTCCCCTTGATACTTTCAAAGTTTAGTCTGTACGGCTCTCAGTAGCGTCAAGTATGATGCTCCTTGCGATACGTTTAAACTCCGCAACTCTGAATTCTTTAAATCCTGCGGTTCCGAAACTTCGGAATCACGAATTCTCTTGTTTGTAATAGATGAATAATTATGAACAAGAGGCATTAGAATGTTTGATTTAATCAAATTTGTAATTCACTAACTTGACAGATGTCTCCGTTTGCAATATTATCTCGTAAGATATTCAGGCCATTAGTGGCCTTGATGCTTTGTGCCATCACGGTACTGCCATCGATGGCAGAGGGTAGTATGCGTCACGGTGTCATGCCCCCGTCGTTTACATTGAAGACCAATGTGGCGGCCTGGGCTTTGGCTGTGACAAACATACAGCTTGAATATCAATGGCATCCACGCTGGTCGGCGTGTCTCCCTATCTCTTATTCAGCCTGGAATTATGGTTCCTCGCACACTAAGTTTCGCACTGCTTCCTTTATGCCTGAGATAAGGCATTGGATAAACCTCTCTGACAGTGATACCTATTTTTGGTGGTATGTCGGGGCCCATATGGGCATAAAGTGGTATAATGTGGCACTCGGCAAGTCGCACGACCGCTATCAGGACCACGATGGAAAATGCCCGGCTCTCGGTGGAGGACTCGACATGGGCTTCCGTATGCCAATGCGCAAGGGTTCACCTTGGGGCATTGAGGTGGGTATTGGAGCCGGAATATACCACACTTATTCTGATATATGGCATAACGGGGGCTGTGGCGAGTTGCTTCGCACGGAGAAGAAATGGCGTTTCGGACTCGACTTTGTGGGCGTTTCGGTGACTTATTCTTTTAAGACAGGAAGGAGGGGCAAATGAAACATTCAAGTTTTAAGTACAGGCTGATGTCGGCCGCTTCACTTTCGGCTATCCTTCTGCTTGCCACAGGTTGTGTGCATGAGTTTCCCGAAGGAGGCGGCAAGCCACCGACACTCGATGTCAACTTGACATTTGATCTTGGCATGCCCGTGCATGAGATTGTATCTTATCCTCAGGTGCGTGCCGGCAATAATGTGGAGTTGCGCTACACTCTTTGGGCTTGGAATCTCGACAACGGTGAGGATTTAGCCAAACGACCGCCTGAGTTGACTTTTCAATGGAGCGGCGACAATCTCTCCAATCCGGATAGCAAGATACACATTGATAAAATCAACCCCGGCACATGGCAATTTTACGGCTGGGCAGACCTTGCCAATGCCGACACCGGCATGCCGTTGGCCTACGATATAGAAGACCCATCGGCAATAAATCTAATCACAGAGCGCGACGGTTCGTTTGAAGCGGTGCCATGGGCAGATGCCTTCAGAGGCGAGGATGGTGTGGCCATATGCTGCACCGACGCTGAGCAGCTCACCATAGAGATGTCACGTCCGGTAGGTGAGTTTGAGTTTATATCTACCGACCTTGAAAAGTTTGTAGAGGAACAGACACGCCGCAATGCAGAGACTAAGTCGTCCGATTCGCCTGACCGGGTGGTCAACCTTAACGACTATGTGGTGGGCTACCATATCAACGGCTTCTTCCCCACAGAGTTTGACAATCTAAGAAATATGCCTGTAGATGCAAAGGCAGGGTTGTTTTCAAGAGGGCAAATAAGTCCTAACGAAGATGGTACCGGCAGTCTCGGTGGATGCTACGTGCTGGTCAACGGTAAGGAGACCAAGGTATCTGTGACAGTGCGAGTTTACGACCGAGGTTCTGTAATTGCCACTTCGCTGCCGGTGGAAGTGCCGGTGGTGAGGGGTAAGAAAACCTTGATTAAGGGTGAGTTCCTGACAGCGAATGCAGGTTCAGGCCTCGGCATCAACCCTGACTTCGACGGCGAATACAACTACGAGGTGGAGTAGAGCACAAGTGCCGAAGATTTTAAAGACAATATACTAACATTAATAATAAACAATTATGAGAAAATCATTTCTATGGTCGATGATTGGCATTGCAGCAATCGGTATTACCTCTTGCTCCAATGAGGTTGAGGGTACACCCTCGCTGCCCGACGGTACACCGGTGAGCGTATCGTTTACAACCACGCTGCCTGATGCCTTGGGCACACGTGCCGTGACCAGTGGTAATGGACTTAGCTGCAATCAGCTTTTCTATGCCGTGTTCGAGACAGAATCGGGTAAGCTCGTAGATTCGGGTACTGACACAGGTGTGTTTGGTAATCAGCTGACTACCACCCATACCTTCAATCTCATCACCGGTCGCGAGTATGACTTCCTGTTTTTCGCAAGCAATTCTGCGGCCGACAATGTCTACACTATCTCTGCCGACAAGAAAAGTGTAATGATGAATTCAGGCAACTTTAAAGCTAACGCAGAGAATTATGATGCTTTCTACAATCAGGAACTCAAGCTGAAGATTACCGGCAACATGAACCGCAATATAGAGTTGACGCGCCCTTTTGCGCAACTCAATATCGGCACAACCGCAGCCGATCTGACAGCCTCAGCGGCAGCCGGGTTCACGCTCGCACAGACTCAGGTGCAAGTGCCGGTATACGGAGGTTTCTCTCTAATGGATGGTTCAGTGATAGGCACAGCAGATACAAAGACCTTCGCCCTGGCTGATATAAGCGCAATTGACGGAGATTTCCCGGTGGCCGGATACAATTATATCGGCCTCAACTATCTGCTCGTTGACCAAAAAGAACTCGTGACTGTAAACTTCAAGGTGGCGACAGCCGGTGGTGCCGACTCGCAGGAATTCTCATATGCCAATGTGCCGGTGCAGCGTAACTATCGCACCAACATCTATGGTAACTTGCTCACATCGAGCTTTGACTATGTAATCGAGATTAATCCGGCTTTCGAAGGTGAATATCCTTATGCGGCTTGGGACGGTACAACTATCGAGGCAGTTACTCCCGTCACTGAGACTATCGACGGTGTGGAGACTCCTGTATATCATGTATCAAACGGTGCCCAGCTTGCTTATATGGCTCAAACATCCGGCCTTAACAAGTCTTACATAGTTCTTGACGGAGATATAGACCTCGGCGGCAACGATTGGACTCCGCTCGGTGGTGCGAACCGCAAAGGTAAAGCCATGTTTGAAGGTACCTTCGACGGCAAAGGCAATGTAATCTCCAATTTCAAGTCGAAAGAGACAGATGAGGATATGTGTGCAGCCCTTATTGGCGCAGCTACCAATGCCACAATCAAGAATGTGACAGTCCGCAACGCCCAGGTGTCGGGTTATGATTCGGCAGCCGGACTCGTAGGTTATCTTGGCGACAATTCCTCAATCACAGATTGCGATGTGGAAGTGGCTCTCTCCACCATATATATGAATCCCGGCAGCAAGGTGATTGGTCAGGCTTATGGCGGTGTGGTGGCGCGAGTGTATGGTAAGAATGTCACCATTTCAGGCTGCACCACTTCGGGCACAGTTGTTGCCAATTCAGGACTAAACGCTCAGTCTAAAATCGGTGGCATAGTGGGCTTGCTCGGCACAAATCTTGCAACAGGTCTTGTAATCGACAACTGTACCAATGGCATTAACATGAGTGGTATAAGCGACTTTGGAATGGCCGGTATTGTATGCATGTCGCCCGAAAACTCGGATATAACAATAAAGAATTGCGTCAACAACGGCAATCTGAATAATAGTTATCCCGGCTCTGACAAGGCCCTGGCCACCGGAAATGTAGGTGGCATAATCGGCTATATGCAAACTGTAAAGGGCCTGACAATCGAGAACAATACCAACAATGGTGACCTCTCGGCTAAGGGTGGCCCAATCGGCGGAATATACGGTAAGCTCTTTAACTGTGAAAATGTGACAGAGACCGAAAATACCAACAACGGCACAATCAACAGTCTGTAAAAAATAGTTTAAACAACTTCAATACCTGCATCCGGTTTGCGCCGGATGTAGGAGCAAATCAGTAAACCATAAAACAAACATTCATGAAAAAAAGAAATCTTCTTGCAATTGGGGCATTCGCATTATTGCTGACAGCATGCTCCAACGACAATGATCTAACACCTCCCGGACGCGACGGCTATGTCTCTTTCACCGCCGAACTTCCTGCCGGTTTTAACACCCGCGCTTTTGCCGACGGCTCTTCAGCCGTGAACTTGCGCTACGGCCTCTATAATGAGTCCGGTTCGAAACTTCTGACTGAAGGTTCCGCCACTTTTGAGAATAAGCGGGCTAAAGTTGAGATTCCGATGATTACGGGTGCTACTTATCAGCTCGTGTTCTGGGCTGACAGCTTCGGCGCCTCTGCCTCTGATTC
>CAJUIJ010000099.1:0-7349 GCA_910586175.1 uncultured Muribaculaceae bacterium
ATATAAAACAAAGAGGCGGCGCAATCTTCAGGATTGCGCCGCCTCTTTGTTTTATAACTTACCTATTGGCACGTTTGCGTTCATTCTCGTCAAGTATAATCTTGCGTAGACGAAGGTGGTTGGGAGTTACCTCAACATATTCGTCTTCCTTGATGTATTCGAGAGATTCCTCGAGTGAGAATATCACCGGGGGAACAATCTTAGCCTTTTCATCGGCTCCGGAAGCTCGCATGTTAGTCAGTTTCTTTGACTTGGTCACGTTGACAGGTATATCGCGGTCTTTTGAGCTTTCACCCACCACTTGTCCTACATACACTTCCTCCTGCGGGAAGATAAAGAAGCGGCCACGATCCTGGAGTTTGTCGATTGCATAAGCATATGCAGTGCCACCCTCCATCGCGATGAGCGAGCCGTTGGTGCGTCGTTCGATATCACCCTTCCAAGGTTGGTACTCGAGGAAACGGTGCGCCATGATAGCTTCACCGGCAGTCGCCGTGAGCACATTATTGCGCAAGCCTATTATTCCACGGGCCGGAATCTGGAACTCTATGTCGATACGGTCGTTGCGAGTATTCATCGAGAGGATATCGCCCTTGCGACGCGTAACAAGGTCTATCACCTTTGAACTGTATTCTTCAGGCACATTTATGCTGAGAGCCTCTACCGGTTCGCACTTCACCCCGTCGATTTCCTTTATGATAACCTGAGGCTGTCCGACCTGAAGTTCATAACCTTCTCGACGCATTGTCTCGATAAGGATGGACAAGTGCAACACACCACGTCCATACACTCTCCACATATCCTCTCGCTCACCTTTCTCCACACGCAAAGCAAGGTTCTTGTCAAGCTCGCGGTCAAGACGCTCCTGAATATGGCGCGACGTCACATATTTACCATCTTTACCGAAGAAAGGTGAATCATTGATGGTAAACGTCATTGACATAGTAGGCTCGTCTATGGCAATTCGAGGCAGTGGATCGGGATTATCATAGAGTGTGATGGTATCTCCGATTTCGAAATTATCGAGACCTATGATAGCGCATATGTCTCCACTCTCCACCTGCTGCACTTTCTTACGGCCCATGCCCTCGAAAGTGTGGAGTTCCTTGATTTTCTGGCGCACTACGGTGCCATCCTTCTTGGAAAGTCCAACCTCCATGCCCTCGCGGAGAGTGCCGCGATGCACACGCCCTACGGCTATACGTCCTACATAGTTGCTGTAATCAAGACTGGTAATAAGCATCTGAGGATCACCTTCGACTCGCTTGGGTGCGGGTATATATTCGAGAATCGCATCGAGCACAGGAGCGATATTGTCGGTAGGCTTGCGCCAGTCCGTGCTCATCCAGTTCTGCTTGGCGGAGCCATAGATTGTGGGGAAGTCGAGCTGGTCTTCGGTTGCGTCAAGATTGAACATCAAATCAAATACCATCTCATTGACCTCATCAGGGCGGCAGTTGGGTTTGTCCACCTTATTGACCACTACCACGGGCTTGAGACCCATGCTTATGGCCTTTTGCAGCACGAAACGCGTCTGAGGCATCGGACCCTCGAATGCGTCCACAAGAAGCAGACAGCCGTCTGCCATATTGAGCACACGTTCCACTTCGCCTCCGAAGTCGGCGTGTCCGGGAGTATCTATAATGTTGATTTTTGTGTCCTTGTAGTTGATTGACACATTTTTGGAGAGAATAGTTATACCTCTCTCACGCTCAAGGTCGTTGTTGTCGAGAATCAACTCACCGGTCGACTGATTGTCGCGAAACAAATTTCCGGCCAGCAGCATCTTGTCTACCAACGTAGTTTTGCCATGGTCCACGTGGGCTATGATGGCAATGTTGCGAATATTCTGCATGAATTCGAATTGTAATTGCTTTTCAGTTGCAAAATTACAAAATATTTATGTTATACAACATGATTTCGGCAATAATTTTTGCGGTCATCGACTCGTCGGCACTGTATCGCTGAGAAAATCGCGGTAATTACTTGTCTTCGCAGCATCGCCACATTGCCTGCCACTTGCACTTGACCGGTCTCCTATGTGCTTCTTATTGCGATGATTCCGCTTATAGTCACTATCTTTGACCTTGCCACTTCGCTTCCCTTTATCATTACCATGGTATTTTTGCGCCACGGTGGAGAGGTAATCAGGCTCAGAGATGATAGTGACTTCTGCAGGTGAGGGCACATCGGTATCGGACTTATGCCTCCACCACGCACCGCCGATTATGGCAACCATTGTGACGGTAGCAAGCACAAGCGCCCCAATTCTCTCCTCGCGCGAGATTCTCCTCATATCACTACATTATAATATCAGAAAGGATAACCTATGGCAAGATGGAAAGCGAGAGCTTTCTTGAATGCTATATTCCAATAGCCATTTATGCCGGTCCGATAAGGTGCGTGCAAGCCATAGCCAAGGTCGCCTCGGATCACCATCATGCCAAGGTCAACGCGGAGGCCTATGCCTGTGCCGAGGGCAATATCTTTTAGAAATGTTTTCGGTTTGATTTGTCCACCGGGTCTCAGCGGGTCATTTTTTAGAAGCCATACGTTGCCGGCATCCACAAACACTGCTCCATGCAGCACACTTATAATCGGGAAACGGTACTCTGTGTTAAGCTCAAACTTGAACGTACCGGTCTGGTCGAAGTAACCATTCTTGACCTTTTGATCCGGCCTGTAGCTACCGGGTCCGAGAGAACGGACTGTGAAAGCCCTTATAGAGTTGGCTCCTCCGATATAAAATTGCTCGGCATATGGAACGGTGGTAGAGTTGCCGTAGGCATGTTCTGCTCCTATAAGCACCCTTGACACGAGCCATTGGTCAGAACCGCGCACAAGTCTGCGGGTATATACAAGCTGTGCCTGAGCCTTGACAAACTGCGAGAATGGGAGGCCGAACAGCGACTTGCGGCCTTTCACTCCGGCGAGTCGCCACAGACACCAGAAGAGATTGCCTGCCTCCTTGAATGTGGCTGAGAAGTTAAAGCCATTGATGCGCTCGCGCTCAAGCCACTTGTCGTAATTATAGGTATAGCTTAGTTCCGGTATAAACTGGCTCTCGAAACTTAATGCCACAGCCGGGTTCTCTGCCATAATGGAGTCGAAAGCGTGCGTGGTGCGCATCAGTTTTGTATATGTAAGTTTGAATGGAGTAAACTGGTTTGTGACGTACCGGTTATGGTTCCACTCGTAAGATATACCTGCACCGACTTCTGCCATGCGGAAATAATGCGGCCTATTGAGCACGTTGCCACTCAACGTAATTGTGGTCCAATTCAGCTCACGCTGGGTGCGTCTTATAAAATTGGGTGCGAGCATACGCGGAAACGCGAGCGAACCTTGAAGTCCGAACTCATAACTGTTGAATACGGAGCTGCGGTTTCGGCCGGTCTGCCATTCATAGGTGCCCGACAGTTGCACGCTCAAACGTTCGGCGCCTCCGAACATATTGTTGTTGGTTATGCCGAACACGAGTCCGGGACCGATGTATGAGTTAGACTTTGAGGTGACGTTAGCCTCTATCGATGCCTCCATGGGCCGATCGAACTGACATGTTATATACACATCGAGTGTCGGATTGGCGGCACTCGTGTCGGAAGGGACAGGCTGGATATTGATGTTGCTGAAAATGCCGAGTCGCGAAAGACGAGTCCGAGTGCGGTCCATATGCCGCACTGAGAAGTAACGTCCCTTACGAAAAGCGATACAGCTTGGAATCAAGTTCTTGCGCAATTTGGAAGGACGATATACCACCAATTGCCCTTTGCTTGTCATCATGGTGTCGGGCGTACCGACATTGCGGTTGCTGCGACGAAGCACGGTGGTGTAAATATTGCCTGTGCGGTAACGTATCAGAGCGAGTTTCGGTGTATTCTCCGCAAGAGAGAATTTGAGGGCTATTCTCTCGGGAGTGATGAGACTGTCGGCAAGAAACTCGATGTATTCCGGACGGAAATAATAGTAGCCCCTGTTGCGCATGGCATTGGCTATGCGCACTCGCTCAGCCGACAACGAATCTATGCAGAATCTCTCACCTTTGACAAGATAAGAACTCTTGCGTCCCACAGAGTCGATAAAGGATTTTATGGGGGAGGCCGGCTCGCTGAAATACATTACTGTATCGATAAGATACGGATTGCCGGAGTGTATGGTGTAATTGATATTGGCAATCTTCGGATTCTTGCGTGGTGCAACCTCATAACTGGCACTTGAATTGAAATAGCCGTTGTTGTCAAGAATTGTCTTCAGCATCTTGACGCGAGTCTCCGGGCGAACATCGCTCACCAGCACCGGTTCGGATACGAGCTTGCGGTAAAGCCATCCTTTCAAGCCTTTGGCCGAGTCATTCCAATTATTGTAGACCCAAAGCCCGATAGGAAAGATGTTGCGTCTATATGGTTTCAGCAGGGGCCAGGGGTTATTCGGCTTGACATTAATGGAATTTATCAAGTCTGACCTCATGCCGTCGGGCACCTTACTGTTGTCGGGAGTCTTTATATTGAGTTTCAATCCATTATAAAGCTCTTCGCCCTCCGGTATCTTTTTTGTGGTGGAGCATGATGCCATGAAAATCACGACCATAACTACTGCCGCCATGATTCGACCGATCTTCGCTACACGCCCACCCATGATATTATGTCTGAATATAAGTTTCAACATCGTTTCCATTTATTTCATTATAGAGTCTTGGGGACTCTCCGTAGAATCCGGTTTGAGCATCACATTTTCGCGGATCGGATTTTCAGGTTCTTCCTGTTTTTTCTTACGCCTATGGAATCTGAATAGACTCTTAAGGTTATCCAGCTTACGCTTGAACACGAATGCGCCTCCCATCTCCGTAATCTCGCCTTCCAGTATGCTTTCAAAACCTATATGACGGAAGAGCTTTACCGACATATTCATAGTCTGTGTCTGCTTGAGCATATATTCTACGGCCACGTCGCTGATAAGATTGTTGGCAATCTCATCATCGGCTGCATCGGTTGAATAGTTTCCGCCTACAAGGACCTTGAATCTATTGTTGAACAAAGTCTTGGAAACCTGATAGCTATAACTGGTTTCAGTATTTGTGACACCGTTGGTTGTCTTATCATACTGGTTCACTCCGAATGAGAGATCCACGCCTCTTATATTTTTCGCCGCCCAGGAGTTAAGCTGCGATTCAAGGAAACTGTAGAGCATGTTGCCGCTCGCTGCATTTGCCTTTGTGTTCTGCCCCATGTACTGGCCGTAAAGCAGGAGGTTCATTGCTTGTGTCTGGCGTTGGTCCGCACTCATCGACTGCAACTCATTCTGTATGGAGAGATCATCGTTGGTAGAGAGATCAAATGCAGCCTGGAGATTTTTTAGTGAGTTTGTAATCTTGGCTGTCACGAAGAAGTTAACCAAGCGGGAATTGTCGCCGCTTTTCACATTAGCCTTAACCTCATCTGAGGCGATGATGTTCAGCACCGGATCTGTGACAGAGCCATTGAAGCGCACGGAGCTTACCGGGTCGAAGGTGAACATCTTCTCCCCTATCACCGGCACAGCATATCGGGCGTAACCATTGCCGAGCACCACAGTGCCATTGAGTGCCATGTCGCCCATATAATTCTGGGTGTATGTAAGGTTGGCGGTCGGGCTCAGCTCCACCTTATCAGTGCCGTTGTTAGAGAGCAACACTGTGAGGTGGGTGCCGGGTGATATTGTAACCTTTGCATTGATGCGCATATTCAGCGGAGACTGCACTATGGAGTCAGCCTGCACGACCTGTACCGTATCGTTGAAATTGACAAACTTCACCACATCCTGATCGCTCTGCGCAGTGAGTTGCGCGGGCTCCATGTTGAGGCGGTATGTGGCATCGGTAGAACCGAGCATATTGAGCGAGGCATTTATGTCAAGACGGTTCATCGGGCCGGTGACGGCGGCATCGAGATTTAGGAACACCTTGCCAAACAGGTCGGCTTTGCTACGGCTATCGCTCTTTACAAGCTGGAAATTATCGGCATCTGCCGTCAAGTCAAACAGAATATTCGAAAACTTCTTGGCATTGACTGTACCGTTAAGCACAATCGGATTCTTGTTGGCACCGTAAATCTTGAAGTCAGGAAATGTCACGACATTATCGACCACCGAGAGCATATCCTCGCGGAATTGCAAGTTGGCGCCTGCCATAGGCACATAGGCTGACACAGAGTCAAAAGCTATGGCACCGTTGAGAACCGGCTCGGCAAATGACCCCTCCATGTTGAGGTCGCCATTGACGTATCCGGCCAGGCTCACCGTTTCACCAAGGAACGGATTGGCAACCTTTAACGGAAACCTTGTGAGAGACAATCCGATGGAGTCCGGTTTCATGCCCTCATTCTTATCGGGAAGGAGCCTTGCATATGCCGACATGGCCTTTTCTCCGTTAATGCGCAAACCGGCGGTCACCTCCGTATTGCCGTCAAAGCCGTAACCGGCATCGAGGTCGAGGTTGAAACTGCCCACCTTGGTCTTTTCGTAGATGAAATTATTCAACGCTATATTGCCCTTGCCCGAAAATCTCCCTGCTTCGTAATCTACGTGCATGTCTGCATTGAGATCACCCTTCATGCTCGGAGCCAAGGCAAACATATTGAGGAAGTCCTGAATATGCACATTGTCGATGTTGACATAAAGTTCCTCACCACCCGTCTCATCCTTCTGAGTGCGGGCGAGAATGCTGCTCTCCGCACTCTGAGCCTTCAGATTTGCCTCAATATGCTTATTATAAAGATTGAAATCAACGAAGTTGTCATTATTGAAAGTCCAAGGCATGTAGGCAATAGTAGACTTCAAGGGGGTGATATGAGCCGTCACCACAGAGTCTTGCATTGCCGCTGTCAAACCTATCCTGTAACCTTGATCGCCCTTGATGTTCCATTGGTTAAGAAATGCGCTTACACGGTTTTCACCGAGGTATCCGTTCACATTCACCTTTGCGAACTCGTCGAGCGTGCCCTTGCGGTTGCCAAGATGCATCTTATAGTCGAGCAATTGGCCTCGCTGATTCAGAGCGAGGGTCAATGTATCAAGATTTACTGAAGTCGATGTGTAATTGAGGGCATTAACGCTGCCTGTCATTATCGAATCATTGGTAAGTCTCATGAAGAGCGTGTCGAGCCCCATGCCCATAGGTTGCAGGAATTGCCCCATGAGTCCGCGACCGGAAGCCGCAACATCAAGATTGAACCTTGGCAACGCTGAGCTGATGGAATCTATGGCTATGCTTTTTCGCTGCACCTGACGCATGGCCATATCGCCCACTGTGGTGAAAGATTTGATAAGTTGCTGCAATCCGGCTTCACTTTTAAAGTCAAGTGATGTCAACATAG
>CAJUIJ010000099.1:7359-8707 GCA_910586175.1 uncultured Muribaculaceae bacterium
ATTGATATTGACGCTCGTACCGGTGAAGTCAGATTTGATATCGGCAGCAACACCATCAGGCAAGTGGATGTACTGACCGGGAAGATGCCATTCAAGAGCGGAAGCATCGAGAGCTACATCATATATCCATTTGTCAGGTTGAGCATTACCCTTTAGCGTCAGCTGGCCTGAACCGTAACATATGCTGTCCATAAGGCCAAGCCGCTGCAAGTTCACATCACGAAGGTTGGCGGCTATATCAAACGTATAGTCGTCGGCATGAATCGCACCGTTGCCATTGAGGTCGAAATCAAGACCGGGATTGGACGATGATGCCAACAGTGTCAGATTGCCGGCTTCCGAAAGGTTTGCGGCAAGCCGTATGTCGTGAAGCAAATTTTTGTTGTATTCAACCGATGCAACGTTGACAATAGCATCGGTAACAGCCACACCGCTCAGCGGGTTGAAGCCATGACCTTTAGCATGGATGCTGGCCGTGATGCGGCCAACGCCCGCCTGCGGCACAAATCTACCTACATCAAGACCGACGGTCTCCACCTCCGCTTCATAATTCTCCGGTGTCAGCGCCACGTGCCCCTTCGCATCAACATCTCCCGCATCGCTGCGAAGCATAAAATCAGCACCATAATTGAGTCCGTTGGCTTGGGCCTCCCCTTCTATCGTGAACGCCGGTATCTTGACCTCCGGCAACTGTGCTATCTTATCGGCAAGCGTGGGGTCGGAAAGTGAACCGTCAAATTTCACCTTCGCAACCATCTTCTTATGGTCCAAAGCATTGCGGGCATTGCCCGATGCCTTCAACGACATTACTCCCGACATGCCAACGTCAAGTCTTTCTATTAATATATCGGCAAGCGAACCTGACGCTTTAACATCGAAGTCGAAGGGTTTGCGGGCAGGCACCATGGAGGTGTATGTCTTGAGCGCAGGCATGAACGCATCGACATCGGGCATGCCAACATGACCTGTGGCGTTAACCTGCACAGGCGCCGAAGTATTCATTGCCATCATTGCAAACGACACATTGGCGGTGGCGTCGAGCGCGGTATAAGGGGTGCGCACGGAGAGTCCATCTATTTTAAGCCCTACCGAATCTATACCTACTGTGCCCTTGCCACTGATTATGTTGAGGCCGCAGCGTTCGCGCACTGCGAGGCGTGTAAGAGGCAACCTTACAGTGGAAGACTCATTGTAAAAGTCGCGCATACCGATAGTTACACCCGAGAACTTGAGATAAGAGGGGTCAAATCCGGGCAGAGGCTTTGCACCTTGCACACCATAAAGCGCCTGAAGCGAGTCTACAGCTATGCTATCTCCCATGATTCGCATCGGAGGACCTGTGGAAGGC
>CAJUIJ010000100.1:0-1358 GCA_910586175.1 uncultured Muribaculaceae bacterium
TCAATGTAAAAAATAAGTTGTTGAAAATAGGCTTAATACTAATTATGGTCGTCGGGAGCGCCTCCTCCTCCCCAGTGCGCGATGCAACGTCAGCTGACGCATTTTTACTTGTAGTCGTCGCCGGAGGCTCCTCTCTCCCAGTGGCTTCGCGTCAGGAGTCGTCGCGAAGCCCATTATTCATTATTCATTATTCACTCTTCATTCACTCTTCATTCACTCTTCATTGTTCACTTGTGAATAAGGTCGTGCCAATAGGCTCGATGAAGCGAGACTGCCGAGTCTTTGGGCAGGTATAGCATAGGAGTGCCGGTGTCGGGCGCGTCGGTAAAGAGCAGCAGTTCATTGCCGTCAGCATCTGCGAAATGATAGGTCTCGGTCTCGGCGGTTCCCTCTGTGTCGCGGTCACCTTCGAGCAACAAGTGAGGCACCTCATGCAGATGCGTTGCATCATCATAGACCGCAATCCTGAAAGGTTTGGCAGATGCAACCGACATGTTTTCACGCTTGTCTATGCGGTAAATTCGGCCATCGGCATCGTTTCGCAGACAAAGCACCGGCTTCCAGCCCTGACGTATCTGCTCAGGGAGACTGTTGATTTCCTCGCGGGTTAAACTATCTATAAGGATACGCTCCATGTGCGACACGTAAGGCACATCATATAGGGATTCGTCTACCCAAACATAGCGGCCATCTTCAAGACTCCATCCCCGCCATCCATTCTCCTGCCAGCTTGACAGATTGGAATTTGTT
The DNA here is from genome assembly GCA_910586175.1 of uncultured Muribaculaceae bacterium. Taxonomy (GTDB): domain Bacteria; phylum Bacteroidota; class Bacteroidia; order Bacteroidales; family Muribaculaceae; genus Lepagella. The sequence continues at coordinate 751 of CAJUIJ010000100.1, forward strand.
ATGGCACGGCGCAACGAATCGTCGACGAGCTGACGGTAATATCCGCGCATCTGATCAGCATTATCAATATCGTGGAGCGGATAAGGACGCTGCAACGGGTAGCTGACGAGACCGGCGAAAGTGTCGCTGTCGTTATCGGAAACAGCCTGCACCAATTTCTTCACAGGAGCAGGCAGGGAGTCGTTAGACTCAACAGTCGAATCGGCAGGGCGATTGCCATTGCCGCCACATGCAGGCGTCAGGCAAAGCAAGCCGATTGTGAAAGAATATATGATCGCTTGGATTTTGATAAGCATGCCAATTGGTAGTGTGTTTTTTCGGGAAACTGATTGCGCTTGCGGTCAGGCAAAGCGACGTCAAAATAAATTGCGGCACTGATGGGATCGGAAGACTTCTTAGTGTCGGGAGCAGACTTACGGCCGGAAGAGGCATTGTCTTGCGCGGCCTTAGAATTGGACTGATCGGTAGAGGCAACCAATTCCTCCTCCGTTATAAAAAGCTGCTCGAACTCCTCGATACGGCGGTTCTTTATCTGCTTATGTGTTTTGCCGCGATACTTCGAATGCGCCACATAGCTGTCGAAAATGTCGCGGTCGCCGGCCTTAAGT
>CAJUIJ010000100.1:1368-8696 GCA_910586175.1 uncultured Muribaculaceae bacterium
CTTAAGTTTGCGGGCCACAGCACTGCGCATAGCCGCACCGCTGCCGATATTGTAGGCAAGAACTCCGAGCAGCAGCGAGTCCGCTCCGAAAGAGCGGAACACGGCACAATTCTTGAGAAGATCCTTACGGAGCAGAGCATCCGCCTCCTTCTCGCTGAGAGTCTTGCCTCGCCTGTACTTCTCACCGGGAAGCACCTTGTGGCCATAACCTACGAGAGGCCAATGGCGGGCACTGTGAAGAGTCTCATACTTCTTGATAATCTCTACAGCCTTGTCGAAATCAGAGACTTCCGAGACTGCGACCTGCTGTTTGGCAGAAGGCTCGTTCACGGCAATTTTCTGATAGCCGCGACCGGCGATTAAACTGCTTGAAAATAGAAATGCAATAGAAATAGCTGAAAAAAGTTTCATTCGAAAATAATTTTCACCTTATCACTCGCACAGGGGGGCACAGCTACGCCGCTCGTGGGATATATCGGAGATTAAGGCCTCTGCCTGCTGACGCGAAGGGTGGACACGCCGAGTAAAACTCTCCCCGATAGATGAGGTGGTTATAAATAAGTTTATGCAGCCCATATATGACTCTTTCTGCACAAACCCTTGAAACAAGAACGCATTCAGTTACAAAAACACGTTGCTTGCCTCATTGTTCACCAGTATTAACGCATTTTGAGAAATATTATTTTATTTTTGATAGAATTTTATGTTTTAGAGCATATTTTTAAAACATTATTGCGCCCCAAGACGATAAACGATGGAGCATTCGGCTGTCATTGGAGAGCCGCGGTGCAGCTGAATTTTGTATGAATTTTGTAGGCAATCATTTTTTGTAGGCTTAGTTTTTTTTTGTAAATTTGCATATTGGAGGAAAAAATGCGTTTTTTGAGTTCGCACTTTATATATAAGGGGGAATAAACTTCAACGGTCGCGGCTAATACCGAGGCCACCAACATCAAGTGAGAGACAACAATTTATGATCAAGAAATGGAATTATCAGCCGCTGACACTTCAGCAGAAAGAAGAGGCCGACCGGCTTCTCGACAATTGCGGGGGCATCTCTGCCATTGCCGAGCTGTTGGTGCGCCGCGGAGTGTCGACACCGGCAGAGGCCGACTCCTTTTTCGCCCCCTCACTCAAGGATCTTCACGACCCCTTCCTCATGCCCGATATGGACAAGGCAGTGGAACGCCTGAACCGGGCCATGGGAGCAAAAGAGCGCATAATGATTTACGGCGACTACGATGTGGATGGCACCACTGCCGTGGCTCTCGTATATAAATATCTTCAGAACTACTACTCCAATGTTGAGTACTACATACCCACCCGCGATGATGAGGGCTACGGCATATCGCAGAAGAGCATAGACTATGCCGCTGAAAATGGCGTGAAACTAATCATAGTGCTTGACTGCGGCATAAAGGCCATCGAAGAGATAGCCTATGCCAAGAGCAAGGGTATCGACTTCATAATCTGCGACCACCACATGCCCGATGAGACACTGCCCGAGGCAGTGGCAATCCTGAACCCCAAGATGCCGGGCAGCACATATCCATGCGAACATCTGAGCGGATGCGGTGTGGGCTTCAAATTCATGCAAGGCTTCGCGCTGAGCAACGGCCTTGGCAACCATAACGAACTTGAGTCGATGCTCGATTTGGTAGCCGTATCGATAGCTTCTGACCTTGTGCCCCTTGTCGGCGAAAACCGCATTATGGCCTATCATGGCTTGCGCCGGCTCAACTCCAACCCCAACTTAGGCCTGCGCAGTATCATAAGGCTCTGCAAGCTTACCAATAAAGATATCACCATAAGCGAGGTGATATTCAAGATAGGTCCCCGCATCAACGCCTCGGGGCGTATGCAGAGCGGCATGGAGACGGTTGACCTGCTGGTGAGCCGCGACCTGCACGAGGCCTTCGAAAAGGGAAAGGACATAGACCAGTACAACCGCGAACGCAAGGAGATAGACAAGAAAATCACAGAAGAGGCCAACGCACTGATAGAGAAAAACGTAGGGATAGTCAACGGCAAACGCTCCATAGTGATCTACAACCGCGATTGGCACAAGGGCGTGATCGGCATCGTGGCCTCGCGCCTCACCGAGCTATATTACAAGCCGGCAGTCGTGCTCTCGCAGAGCAATGGGTTGGCCACAGGCTCAGCCCGCTCTGTGCAAGGATTCGACATATATTCGGCTGTTAACGCCAACCGCGATCTTCTCGAGAACTTCGGAGGCCATCCGTATGCAGTCGGATTGTCGATGAAAGAGGAGAACATCAAGGAATTTACCGAACGGTTTGAGGAATATGTGGCCGACCATATACTTCCCAACCAGCTGGAGCCGCACCTTGACATCGACTCGGAGATAGAGTTTGCAGAGATAACTCCGGAATTAGTCAACATGTTGAAAAAATTCAACCCCTTCGGGCCCAATAACCAGAAGCCTGTGTTCATGAGCCGCAACGTGTTTGACTTCGGCACGAGCAAGCTCGTGGGAAAGAATCTGGAACACATAAAGCTGGAGCTTGAAGACGACAGCACAAGCCATGTAATCAATGCCATTGCATTCAACATGTCGCAATATTTCGAGCATATCCACGCACATAAGCCCATCGATATCTGCTACACCATAGAGCAGAGCAAGCGCGGATCGAGTCCTGACACCATTCAGCTGATGATACGCGACATCAGGCCCTCGGAAACTAAAAAATAAGGAGGTGACAACATATGCAAGGGGGAGGATCATGTATGGATCCGGTGGCGGTGTTAAAACGCCACTGGGGATACGACGGCTTCAGGCCTCTGCAGCGCGACATAGTGGACTCAGTGCTGTCAGGTCATGACACACTTGGCCTGATGCCCACCGGAGGGGGCAAATCCATAACATTCCAGGTGCCTGCGATGATGCTCGATGGCGTCACCATAGTGGTGACACCGCTCATCTCGTTGATGAAGGATCAGGTGGACAACCTGCGAAGGCGGCGCATAAAGGCAGTCTTCATACATTCAGGCATGAACATGCGTGAGCGCAACACGGTGCGTGAAAAGCTGTTTAACGGTGGTGCCAAATTTCTTTACATATCGCCCGAGCGTCTCCGCAACGACAATTTCATCAACGAGTTGCGACGTCTCACGGTAAACCTTATAGTGGTCGATGAGGCCCATTGTATATCTCAGTGGGGCTACGACTTCCGCCCGGCTTATCTCAACATAAAACGTCTCCGCAAAGAGAAGCCCGGAGTGCCTGTACTCGCACTTACGGCCACAGCCACTCCCGCTGTGGCCTCAGACATATGCCGACAGCTGGAGATGACGGAACCTCACGTGCACCGCATGAGCTTCTCACGCGACAACATCAACTACATAGTGCGTGCAGCGGAGACAAAGATACATGAAGTTTTTCATATACTTAGCCGCACCACAGGCACGGCCATCGTGTATGTGCGAAGCCGCAGGCGCACCCGTGAGATAGCTGAATATCTTGAATCGACCGGCATATCTTCGGCAGGATATCATGCAGGACTCAGCTATGAGCTCAAAGAAGAGCGACAGAACGCGTGGAAAGAGGGGGCGATAAGGGTAATCGTGGCAACCAACGCCTTCGGCATGGGCATAGACAAGCCTGATGTGCGTGTTGTGATTCACTACGATCTTCCACCAAGTCTCGAAGAATACTATCAGGAGGCCGGACGAGCCGGTCGCGACGGACTCACAAGCTACGCCGTGCTGCTCACATCCAAGACTGACAGGGGTGTGATGCGGCGCAGGGTGACAGAGGCATTTCCGGAACGCGAAATGATAAGAAAGGTATATGAGCGGGTTTGCAACAACCTCAATATTGCTGTGGGAGAAGGCTACGATACGCTTAAAGAGTTTGACATTGAGAAATTTTGCGACACGTTCGGTTATCAGGAGCGACAGTGCCGCTCGGCATTGCACCTGCTCGGACAAGCCGGTTACCTCGAATATCTTGAGGAGACCGAACGAGCTTCACGCGTTAAGATTACATGTCAGAGAGAAGACCTCTACTCACTGCACGGGCTGTCGCAAGACGCTGACACAGTGCTCACGATGCTCTTGCGAGGCTACACGGGCTTATTCTCCGACTACGTGGTGATAAATGAAAGCACTATAGCCCGGGCCATGCAGACTGCTGAACGTAAAGTATATGAGGCTCTCCTCGAACTTGCCCGCATGAAAGTGCTGAATTACATGCCCCGGAGCCGTGCACCGTTGATGTATATCCCCACTTCGCGCGAAGAGACCAAATATGTGATAATCGGAAAATCAATCTACGAAGATCGCAAAAAAATATTGAGCGACCGCGTGGAAGCAATGCTCGATTATGCTTTCAATCCACATATATGCCGCGAAAACAGGATGCTTGAATACTTCGGCGAACAACGGGAATGTAAATGTGGACGTTGCGATGTATGCCGAAGCAATAAAAAGAAAACAAATGGGCAAAAAGGTGCACAAACGCTTCTCCCTAAAGTGCTCGATTATCTCAAGTCTCACCCCCAAGGCGTGGATATCCGCATAATGGAGCGAGACTTGGGAGGTGGGGCTAACGACATGGCAGAAGTGATGAGTTACCTGCACAGCGAACGCTACATACGCATTGACGCAAACAGAGTCTTGATAATTAATAATTAATAATTAATAATGAATAATGAAGAACTGCTTGGCAGCTTGATGTTTTATTAACCCGTTAACTTATATACTCAGGAGACAGTATGCTTGGCCTCGTGGACTGCAATAACTTCTTCGTCAGCTGCGAGCGGACACTCGACCGCTCGCTGGAGGGACGTGCCGTGGTTGTGCTCAGCAACAACGACGGATGCGTGGTGGCACGCAGCAATGAGGCAAAACAGTTGGGTATCAAGATGGGGCAACCCGCATTCGAGATACGCGATCTGATAGTGCATGGCGATGTGGTGGCACTCTCTGGCAATCACTTGCTTTATCGCGACATCAGCTTGAGAATACATGACATATTTCGCCGCTATGCTCCCCGCACGATAGACTACTCTGTAGATGAGGCATTTCTCGATATGGAAGGAATACCCGATGATGTACTCGAAGAGATAGGCCTGGAGATATGCAAGCGTTGCTGGGCCGAAGAGCACATACCGGTGACAGTAGGATTCGCACCGAGCAAGACCTTGACAAAGATAGCTACTGAAGTAGGCAAAAAGAGCAGCCGCAGGGTGGTGACACTGTTTGACGAGCAAGAGCGGAAGCAAATAATGGATAGGCTTCCAATCAGGGAATTATGGGGTATAGGCCGCAGACTTGCCAAGCGTCTCTATATGGATGGCATATACACAATCGGGGCATTTTATGACAGGGAGATAATGTGGGTACGCTCCAAGCTCGGCATCAACGGCGAGCGAAGCTGGAGGGAGCTGCACGGACAGCCATGCATCGAGCTGAGCCATCTTGACCGTAAGGTGCAGGACTCCATAAGCGAGACACGTACATTTGCCACCGACATATCGGACTTCGACTACCTGCGATCGCGCATAGCGATATTTTGCAGCCATGTGGCCCGGAGGCTCAGGGCCATGAATGCCGAATGCGGAGAGATATGTGTGTTTCTCAGCAGCAACAGGTTTCACACAGAGCGAGGCTACCATTCTCCTGCAGCAGGAGCCACATTCGCAACGGCTACGAGCAACACAGCTGATATTACAGCCGCCGGCATATCGCTGCTCGAACGCATCTACGATCCTCGCTACGCCTACAAGCGAGCCGGCGTAACGCTTAACCGCATACACCCGGCCATGATGAGCGCCCCCTCACTCTTTGACGACATAGAGGGTGAACGTCAAGCCAAGGAGAAAGCCAACAAACTGATGCAAGCCATCGACAGGCTTAACCCCGGCGTGGGCGAAAGGGTGATAAGACTCGCCACCGAGCTCAACATCCCGCACATAGGGCACAACGACGGCTACTCATCATCATTCGGGGCGGCTAAAAAAGTATGAAAATGTTGCAAATATGATTTTTATTAGTTAATTTCGTAAACGATAGAATGCACATATACTTTGTGCACTTTGTGTGCGACCTATAATACTTATTTCCCTATACGGGTAATAGTCCGTAATATAGAGTCCGTATCTTAAAAAGAAAGCAAATGAAAAAAATCAAGATATCGGTGGCGGCATTGCTTATCGCCGGCACTTCAATGGTGTTCACTTCGTGTATCGGTTCGTTCGGGCTGACCAACAAGCTGATGAGCTGGAACAGGCATATAGGCCCGAAATTTGCCAACGAGTTAGTGTTTATCGCATTCTGGATTCTTCCGGTATATGAAGTCACGGCGCTTGCTGACCTGCTTGTGATCAACTCCATAGAATTCTGGAGCGGCAGCAATCCGATGACAGCCTCAGTCAAGGCCGTTGACACTGACCACGGCCGCTATCTGATAGCATGCGACGGCAAGGGCTACACCATCACCCACCAGGCTACAGGTGAGGAAGTGCGACTCGACTTCGACATGCCCTCTCAGACATGGAGTGTGGAGACTCCCGAAGGAGAGAAGATGCCATTTATGACATTTGTCGACGACACGCATGTCAAACTTCCGGCACTTGATGGAGGCATGACTGAGGTGGAACTCTCCGAACATGGGGTAATGGCATATGAAGCCTCTGCCGGCATTGCCCCCATGGCCCAAAGATAAAGGGTGTGAAAAAAAATTTAACACATCATGCATCTTTTCGGCTCAAAAATTGTTATGATAGTAGCGGGATATGAAAACAGGGTGCCACACACCGTTGCCATATAGAGAGTCATACGAAATATGACTACCCCGCCAGTAGAAAAGGAAACAGAAACTAAAAAATTGAATATTATGAAACCATTACACGTAATTCTCGCCGTGATCGGCGGTGCGGTTGCAGGCGCAGCCATCGGACTCCTTACAGCTCCTGAAAAGGGAGAGGATACTCGCGAAAAGATTCTCAAGCTTCTCAAAGATAAGGGCATCTGCTTGAAGAAAGACAAGATGGAAGAGCTTGTAGATGAAATCGAGGATCAGATCGAGAAACACATTTAATAATAAGCCGCAGACCCGTGCATCAGCAGGTGGTCAACGACTAAAAAACGAATAGATATGAAAGCAATCACATATATTTCCGCTTTTCTCGGTGGCGCGATAGTAGGCTGCGGTGCAGCGTTGCTGTTCACACCGGAGAAAGGATCCACCATTCGCGAGCGCCTCGTGAAGATGCTCCGCCGTCGCGGAGTGAAGCTCAGCGATGAGGAGGTGGATGCGCTCGTGGCCGAACTCTCAGCCGGCGAGTAAGCACACGCATATATAA
>CAJUIJ010000101.1 GCA_910586175.1 uncultured Muribaculaceae bacterium
CCTCCCCCCGCCCCGACAGCCGCCTCCGCCGTATAGACCGAATCCACCAGGACACCTTCAAAAATCCCTTCTCATAATGGCAAACGCAATCCATCATACAACCGCCCTCACAATGCTTCATTCGGGCGACCCCATCGACCTTTCCTTTTGGAAACGCAACGGCGAGATAGTGCATCTGCACAACTGCATCGCACTCCCCAACAAGGCCACCGCACGATACTCCGGCACCCAAAACTTCAAGATGCTGGCTTCCGGCCAAATCCGAAAAATCCGCCTCGTCTGCATTTTCCGCATAAACGGCCTCGAAGTTTTCCTCTAATCATGCCCTCTATCTCGGCGAATATTCGTAATTTCGCGTATGGTTACGATAAATAATTTTCATAAGCGATTACTCATTTTGACATTGCCTGTAATAATGGTAATACTTAATGCTTGCAGTTACTCATCAAGGAAAATCGACTATCCCCTTGATTTCAAATATGCCACCATTTCAATAGAGTATGATGGTATAGCCGATTCTCTTAAAACAGAGCTTGCAGATTCTATATACGCCTGTATTAGAAAAACCGATTTCTTCATTGTTAATCTTGACAGCTTAAATGAAGAACAACGCGATAGCCTATTGCTTGTAAAGGCGGCTCTTTACCAAGACGGGGCGGAATTTGCAATCGGGTTGTCTTTCTATCCATATCGAGGAATTGAGTTTACAGAAATATATTTCTCCGATATAAAAAAAGAAGACCCACTCATTCATATCAACGCCGCATCAAACGTACCATTCTCCGAAAATTACAATAGACGTAAAGCCTTTGAAATATTGAACAATGGCTTTATCACCAAAGGCGGCGTTCAAAATTTGTTCAATAAAGAATAAGCGTCTTTTCCACCGCATAGATTGCTCCATACCTTTGCTGAAAAAGCAACGATATGGAGCAATTACTTTATAGTTCGGTAGAGAATCTACCTCACGCCCGCGCCTCGGCAGCTTTCACCGAGCCGAAGCCGGTTTTCAAGGAGAATGGCGAGGTTACGCCCACAATCCTCTCCGACACCCACGCATATATGCCGTGGGGTGCCACCAATCAAATGCCCTTCGACATCATCGACCTTATCGAGAGTGACGAAACCCTCGCCACCTGTCAGATGTTCAACGCCGAAGTGTGTTACGGCTCCGGCCTGGTCTACGACACAGCCCAAGCCGCCGAGGCTGTCAAGGGCGACGTCGAGGACTTTCTGCTTGACAACGACCTCGCAAGCTATTTCCTCGGCGTGTGCCAGGACTTCAAGCACTTTGCTTTCGCCGTGTCGGTGATCATACTGAACACCGAGGGCACAAAGATTGTGCGGCTTATCCGAAAGGAGGCCTGTTACTGCCGCTTCGCTCCGGCTGACAAGCACGGACGCATACCGCGCCTGTATTTCGCCAACTGGCGCAAGTTCGCCACAATCGACGACTGCGAGATTATCGAGATGCTCGATGTCGCCGCGCCTTTCTGCGACCTCCGAGAGCGGCTGAAAAGCGGCGACCGCTGCCGCAAGTTCGCCATCGTCAGCCGTGTTCCCACCCCCGACAGCACATATTACCCAATTCCTTATTATGCCGCGCTATTTCGCGGCAAGTGGTACAACATCAAGCAGCTTATCGGCCTCGCCAAAGAAGCCAAGCTCAAAAACTCCGCGCCGATAAAATACCATATCGAAGTGTCGCAGAAATACTGGGATTCCATTTTCAAGTCCGAGGGTATCACCGACCGCTCCAAGCAACAGGCGCGTATCGTCGAGGAAAAGCGGCGCATACTCGACTTCCTCACCGGCGCGGAGAACTCCGGCAAGGTATGGTTCAGCACTTTCTACATCAACCCCAACGGCGACGAGATGCACGATGTCGTCATCAATAAGATTGACTCCGACAAGGAGGGCGGCGACTGGGAGAGCGACATACAGGAGGCCGTCAATATGATATGCTTCACCCTGCGCGTCCACTCCAATCTCGTAGGCTCCGTGCCCGGCAAGGCGCAGACCAACAACTCCGGCTCCGACAAGCGCGAGCTTTACACAATCGCCCAGGCTTTGCAGAAACCGTATCACGACCTTCTTTTCACCGTCCACCGTATCATCTGCCGCTTCAACGGTTGGAAAGGCGTAAAGCCCCTCGTGCCATTCATACAACTTACCACATTAGACGAAAACAAGGACGCAAAGACAGTAACCACCGACAGAGAACATCGCCATGAACAAGCTGATAACTAACGACACCGACCTCCGCCGATATATCCCGAACCAAGTTGTCGCCGTCAAAGGCGAAGCCTCGCTCTTTTACAAAATCGCATACTGGCTCGACACCGCCGAGCAATGGATTTTCGTCACTTTCTGCCCCGAATCCGTCGTAGACGCTATCCTCGCCGATAAATCCCTCTCCGCGCTCCACACTTCGCTCTCCGCTGTCGCGGCGCACCGCGCACTCGCCGACGCGATACCATCGCTCGACCTCGTGCAGACCGTCAACGGCTTTGCCGTGGTGAGTAATCAGAACCTCGCCCCGGCATCGCGCGACCGCGTGGATCGGCTCATCGCCGCCCACCGCTCCCAACGCGACACGGCCATTTCCGCGCTCATACCCCTGCTTGCCGAGGCGCACGCATGGCGCGACACACCCCAGTGCGATTACTTCCGCGCCACGCTCTTTCCGACACCGGCCCACATCCGACCGCTCGCCTCCGGCGCGGCGACGTGGGAGCGATACGAGGAACTGCATCCGGCAATCGCCGCCGCTGAAGACCGCCTCGCCGCCGAGTACATTTCCCCCGAACTGATGCAGCGGCTCCGTGACGAAACCCTCGGCCTCTCTAAACCCTCGACTATAAACTATAAACTGTGCGAAGCACTAAAAGGCCACGTCGCCGACATCGTAATGGATAGACCCCTGCGCGACACCGCCCTCCGCGATATTGTCGACTATATCCGGCGACACCCCGACACCTTCCCCGAATGGCACCGCTCCGACACCGCCCGGCTTTTCTCGCCCCCTGTGTTCCGCAACAGCAAGCAATCTCCCGGCTATTGGTTTTGAGGCAGACCGCCGACAATCCGCGCCGCCGCCTCCACGATGCGTTTGCCGGACATAATGAAACGTGGGCGTTATGGCACGGCGCACCGATTTTCCTGTGCAAAGTTAGCAAGCCGCGTCTTATGCAAGGGCACAAGTGCGCTCCGCGTTCCCCCTTTCTTCGCTGCGTTGCAGAAAGGTAATCACCCTTGCATCGGCAGACGCTTGACGCTTGCACCCGAATGCACGTAAAATCAAAGTGCTCCGGCACATAACTCTTAAAACTTGTTCATTATGATTACCTCCGACAAACGCATCAAACAGGAAGACTTCGGCAACATCACCGACTATTCGGCAGTCTGCCCCAAAGGAATGAAGAAATTCTTCGCCTACGCACACTTCACCGATATGTCCTACTGCCTCCTGTCAAACATCTTCGCCGCCACTCGCACCGCCGCGCTGCGAATCGCCCTCGACCGCTTCGCCGACTGCACCGAATATCTCGCCGGCATTACCCTCCACGGCGACGACTGATTCGGGCAGCCGCCTCCCTCCGCGCCTCACCGAGCAATCGGTGGGGCTTTTTCTTGTGTATCTGCCCGATTTTCACTAATTTTGCAATTATCAAATCCTCAACAGCCACAATGAATTTCCTACACTATCTATATATTAAGGCAGATAACTGTGATACAAAATTCGCAGGTTGGCCTCGTGGTGGAATTTCATGCCCTTTATGGGTTGCAACGATGCCATATTTAGTTCATATCCTTATAAAATCGGATGTTTCGCGTTGGTTGGCATGGATTGCTTTGGGGTTGGCTTTTCTCATAATATATCTTCTCGTTTTGTGGATTTTGCCTCCAAAACTCGTTAAGAAGAACTATAATAAATGGCTGAAAGAATATAATGATAAAACTTCATTGTGGTTTTATCTGTATTTTCTTATGCTCCCAATCGTATTCTTTGCAATTAGAGTTTATCTTTGGACTAATTAAATCCTCGTCTTTTCGTCATAGCGGACGATGCCATACTTTCGCGGTATGGAATCGTCCGTTTTACATATCAACCTCGCCGTGCCGCAGGGCTGGCACGAGCTTTCCGACAAGCAACTCCGCTACGCTTTCGAGCTTATCGCAAAAGGCTTTACCTCCGACGAGCTAAAGACCCTTTGCCTGTTCCGTTGGTCGGGTCTGTCAGTCAGACACCGACACAACACCGAGTTCTCTGCCTGGGCAGAGCGGCAAGCCGGTTATATCTGCCGCCTCGGTAAGCAAACATTCCGGCTAACCGCCCTCCAAGTGGCCGAAGTGCTCCCGGCTCTTGACTGGCTCGACACCATACCGCCGCAGCCGGTCTGCATCTCGCGTATCGGGCGTTACCGCCCGTTTGCCGCCGACTTCTCCGAAGTCGCCTTTGAGAAATTCATCATCTGCGACAACCTCTATCAAGGCTACCTCGCCACACAGAGAGAAGATCTGCTCGACCAACTCGCAAGCATACTCTACAATCATAACCTCTCACCCCATAACCTTTCACCGGCTCACAGAGTGAGCGTATTCTACTGGTTTGCCTCCGTCAAAGACCTATTCGCCCGGCAATTTCCTAACTTTTTTCAGACCGCCGCGCAGCCTGAAAATCTACTTGGCGGCAACCATTTGCCGACGGGGGCGCAAATCCAACAATCCGTTAACGCTATGATACGCGCCCTCACCAAAGGCGACATAACGAAAGAGCGCGAAATACTCTCGCTCGACACCCACCGCGCCCTAACCGAACTGGACGCGCAAGCAAAAGAGTATAAAGAACTCAACGAAAAATTGCCGAAGAAATGAATCTCTCAACTCTCGACCCTAAACTCTCGACTTTCTCGTGGAACGCCACGGCATTTTTCGAGGACTTGACCGACCGCAACCGCCTCGCCCGCGCCGAAAACTTCGTTTTCTGCCGTGTCAGCGGACTGGAGGGCTTCGAGGAAGCATTGCACAACCTCCAATCCGCACCGGCTGTCGTGGCCGTCAGCGACACCTCCGAGGGCTTTATGGATATGAACAACACCCCACGGACACGCCGCATTAAGACTGTGTTCCTCGCCATGCGCCACGCCCTCGACGATATGGAGGCGCGGCAGGGGTGCTTCGACACCCTCCGCGAGCTTTTCCGGCAGTTCATGTCGGTGCTTCTTCAGGAGAAAACCCGACTCGAACAGAACCGCATCTATCTTGATCCGCAAATCACCTTCACCGAGATAGAGCGATACTTCTTCTCCGGCGCAGCCTGCGCCTACTTCCACATCGCCGTCGACACCTTCACCGATTTACGATACAATGCAGACGAATGGACTTGACCCCGAAGCCGAGCGGCGCAAATATGTAACCGCCTTCAACTCCACGATGATAAAGATATGGCGCGAGCGCATCGCCCTGCTGAAAGTCATCGACACCGGCGCGTTGTACCGCTCCACGCTTGCCGTCGGCATGAGCATCGACGGCAAAGTAACCAACGTAACCCTCTCGCAACGCTTCAATACCTACGGCATATTCCAGGACTACGGCACAGGCCGCGAGGTGCCACGAGGAAACCCCGGCGACATAGGCCGCGACAAAGTGCGCCAACGCCGCAAATGGTTCTCCACCAAATACTACGCCTCCGTGATGAACTTGAAAGAGTTCATGGCCGACAACCTCGGCCGCGACTTCTGCGGCATCGTCGCCAACGCCCTCAACGACCGCTCATTCCGCCAGTCACTCATGGGATAATTCAGCCTTATGCAATATCTTTTTAATTTCACCCGCTTAATCCATTTCATCAATCAATTCCCATTCATCTATATCTTCGTTATATGAATACTCGAATACAGCATCATATTCGGACGAACTGATTTCCCACCATTGACGTTTTCCTTTCTTTTGTGCCACGGCAGTTTGGCCCAAAAAACGTATCTCTATATGATTCTCAAAAAGGTCTATGTCGATTTTGGTATATCCTATGCTATGATTTTTATTTTTGCGTGCCTGCTTATATAACTCATTGCCGTAACTAACATCATAAACATATTTTGTGTTACTCGGCAGATTATATATTACCTCACTTGGCAGCCCTATGGAACTAATCAAAAAATTCGTAGTATCACGCATACAAACGCCATTTCTAACTTGGCGTTTACATTTTTCTTGCCATAAATTGATACTGTGTAGAATAATTTTTGCCAAATTATTTGTTATTGTCTCTGCCCCCGATTTAGTATAAACTGTTTTGCATTGCGGCTCACTATTCTGTTGCGCCCACATCAACAGCGGCAGCATTAGACATACTGCAAGGATTCCGATTAGATATTTTCGACTGCGTACCATACGCAAAGTTACACATTTTCGGCGACATACGGCGCATACCTCCGAAATTTTGTGTCTTTTCCCCGGCGACACCGTCGCCGTAGTTTTGCGGTAAAGATTACCGCAATGATAGACGTAACCACCTTAACCAATCTCATAACCCAGTTCAGGAACACCACGGCCTCAAACTCCGTGTCGCCCGAAACCGTCGGCTCGATTCTCCAAAAGATTGTCGACATACTCGCCACCGCCGGAACACAGGCCAACCTTGACATCATCAACAAGTGGCACGAGGCGTTGAAAGCCGCTGCGCCCGCGCTCACCGCGCTTTCGCAGGGCAACGCCGACCGCAACCACATATACCTCGCCGCCCGGAGCGTCAACCTATACACCGGCGCACAGACCAATATCGCGCCTATTCAGATACAACAGGCAACCACCGAGCGCGCCGGAGCCATGCGCGCCCAACAGGTCGTTGACCTCAACGCCGCGCGGCGCGACGTGGCCGACATCAAGAAACAGATTTCCACAATTAACTCCTTGCTCGGCGTCGGCACCGCCGACAACCTCTATAAAGCCTCGCAAATCTCCTGTCAGGTAATCAACGGCTCGCTGCACCTTCTCGGCGCGCAGACACTCACCGCCGCCGGATATGTGCCGTATCTCTTTCGGCGTGTGCGCAAGCGCAATCCCTATAAGAACAAGTTCGCCACCGCCGAGCAGCGTGCCGCGCGGCCATACTGCCCGGCCAAGAAAGGCTGGGGGCTTTACGGCTCAATTTACGCCGTCAAACTCGACGGTTCCAAAATACTCTTTTCCACAAACCCGCACAGCCACCTGTCCGTCAAGGCAGAGGGATGGTCTGCCGCCGCCTCGACACTCGTAACGCGGCATACCGACCGCCACGGCAACATCCGCTTCGGCCTCGGTCGTAGCTCCGTGTCGCTAACCGACCCTAAGAATCCGAAAAAGCAGCGTATGATACGCCTCGTTTTCGGAATCGGCCTCGCCAAGCCTATCTATCCCGGCACCGCCGCCATCACTCCGGCCAACCTCGCAAGCTCCCTCGCCACCTTCACCATCATATACGACCCCGGCAGCAAGTCATGGGCGTTTGGCACATAAAAAGAAAGCCCTCGCGGGCGAGCCGCAAGGGAATGCTATCTTTTATACGAGCCGGGATAGCCCTTGTGGTACAAGACCACTCGGATATGCTATCAATGAAACTCCGCCCGGAAAGCCCACGAGGGAGATGCTATCCGTCATACGTAGAGGTATCCAGTTCATCTTTAGCGCGGCTTTACATTGTTAAGAGGTGTCCGGGTCATTTTTAGTACGGTTTTACTTACAGACGCAAAGATACCCATAATTCACCACATAGCCAAATAATTACGCCACAAAATATGAACCTCCGCAAACATAAGCCCACCATTCAGCTACTCGCCGCAATCGCCCTCATCGCCCTGGGCTGCGGGCTGCTCATTGCCGGATTTATTCTGCCCCCTCCGGGCGAAATCCACAACTCCGTCCTTATCGCTTTCGGCGAAATCCTCACTTTCGCCGGGGCGTTGTTCGGCATCGACTACCATTATAAATACTCGCGGCCAAAAGACCACGACGAAGACTTAACCTCATAACCATATAACCACATAACCTTATGCGAAGCATAGACAAGATTATCGTCCATTGCACGGCGACACCCGAGGGGAAGCCCTACACCGTGCAGCAGATTAGAGAGTGGCATACCGCCCCGAAACCGAAAGGCAACGGCTGGCGCGACATCGGCTATCACTATATAGTCTATCTCGACGGCAGCGTACACAATGGCCGACCTGTCGAGCAGATCGGCGCACATTGCTCCGGCCACAACGCGCACTCAATCGGCGTGTGCTACGTCGGCGGCTGCGACGCCAACAGACGGCTACCCGACGGACAGCCCGAGCCCAAAGACACGCGCACACCAATACAGAAAACAGCCCTGCGCCAACTCCTGAAGAAACTGAAAGAGCGATACCCCGGCGCACGGATATACGGGCACCGTGATTTTGCCCCCAAAGCCTGCCCCTCCTTCGACGCAACCGCCGAATATAAAGACATATCCGATTCATAACCCTATGAACAATGAACCATAAACTCTACATAATCCTGCTGCTCACCGCACTTTGCGCATCATGCCGGGCAAAGAAAGAAATCGCCGCCGAGAGCCGCGCCGACACCGACAGCGTGGCCGCCTCCCTCACCTCCGGCTACTTCCTCCGCATCGACACCGCCATGCGCCGCATCAACTTCGACTTCGACACGCTGGATATAACAATAGAGC
>CAJUIJ010000102.1:0-4834 GCA_910586175.1 uncultured Muribaculaceae bacterium
ATTTGGTTCTGACGAGCCGTTAACTGATTATTAAAAAATAACCGAAGTATTGTAATTAAGTAGTGTTTCTTAAATATGTTGTAAAATTACGAATAAAATTTTGAATTTCAAAACATAGTCCCAAGAAAATTCACTTCAACATCGCTATTGTACTGTTTTAAACAAATGGTTAAGTACCCGCTCAGATTAAAAGCATATTATAATGTGGATATATGGATGGTTGATTTTCCGCCCGATTAGAAGGCGCATATTAACCACTATGTAACTGAGAAGCGGGTGGGAAACCAGCCATTCAGATGCCCGCAGGATAGTATGCTTTTAATCTGAGTTTTGGGTATATTCTAACGCTGCATCCCTACTATGTTTTGTCGGCGGCTGCTGAAATTGCTGTCGAGTAGCTTGGCATATGCCCTGAGATATTTGCGTATACTTGACACCATCTCTTGCGATTCTTGCAGGAGGTTGAGGTAGACATACACCACTGTCATTGATGCCGGATTCCCTTCCCGCAATTGTGTGTAGAGCCTGTGGTAGGTTTCGGAAATCTCATCTTTGATATCGTCGCAGTGTCTGCGCAACGTGATGACTGTCGTAGGTGCATTTTCTGCCAACATCTCTAAAGTGTCGTTAAAGAGTATCTCGATTCGGGACCTTATAATCCCGAACTCTTCCGCATATTGTGCAGGTAGAGGGTGGAAGTTGTTTTCCACGTGTTCTTTGCTTGCTTCGTTGATGCGACGCAGATTATAAAGTATACTCATGCAGCATGAGTTGCTCAGGTGAAACCATGTGCTCTTTTCGATGGCGATCTCATGACTTACGCTACGCAAGCATAAAGTCTCTTTTCTCCGGGCATTCTTCAATACATTTTTCTGCCGCACAAGACTCGTCTCCATCTTCGAAAGCGCACGTGCGTTATCTTCGATAAACGCATTTGTTGTCACATCATAACTCTCCTTGGCATATGTGAAGAATTTCTTGTGCTGCTCCACAATGTATACTTTAAGCAACGGCCACACATCCTCTTTCTTCTTTGTGGCAAGGATAGTCTGAAACAGGGCATCGCCCGATTCCTCCTGTTTCTTTGCCCTGAAGCGCATATTGCTTCTGATTATGATGGCCACTGTGAGCAGGGCGAGTGCTATCATAGCCCAATGGCCTCCGTAGTGCATCACCAGCACGATAACGCCCGCACCGATAAATGCCACTCCGGCTGTCAGAAACCACCCTCCGATCACCGATATTACTCCGGTGATTCTGAACACTGCACTCTCGCGACCCCAGGCCCGGTCGGCAAGCGATGTACCCATGGCAACCATAAAAGTGACGAATGTGGTGGATAACGGCAGTTTCAATGATGTGCCTATCGCAATCAATGCGCCGGCGAGCACAAGGTTGACCGAGCCGCGTACCAAGTCGAATGCCGCTCCTTGCTCCATTATCATCTCATCCTGGTTGAAACGGCGATTGAACCAAAGCCTCATGCGGCGCGGTGTGTGCTCGCGTGTCCAATTGATAACGGTCAGTGACCATCGCACCAAATGACGCGCCATTCGCGACGAACCGAACATCTCGTCGCCTCCTTGCTGACTGCCGAGCCCTATCTCTGTTTTCGACACATTTTGGGCTTTCCTTGATGTTGCCAATGACACAACCATGATAGCGCCGGCACCTATCAGGAAGTAGATCGGCGTATTAGAGGGTCCATTGAGCGAACCCATCAGGAAGCTATGTGCGTCTCCTGCACCATTAGCCATATAGTCTTGATATGATGCAAGTCCGCTCAAAGGCACTCCGATGAAGTTCACAAGGTCGTTGCCGGCGAATGCCATGGCGAGTGCGAATGTGCCCATAAGCACCACCACTTTCAGCACATTCACTTTCAGCATATGCAGTAGTTGCATCAGCAATGTGAAGCCCGTAAGGCATGCTGCCAATATCATGACGGTGTTTGCCTTGATCCATGCCTTGACCTCCGGGGTCATGAATGTGAGATCTTTTGCACCTTTGAGCATCAGAAAGTATACGATGGCTGTGGCACAGATGCCTCCGAATATCCCGATTTTCCATTTCAGCTTGCTCTTGTAATTGAAGGAGAATATCATGCGTGATAGAAACTGGACCACTGTGCCAAACACAAAGGCTATCGCCACCGACAAGAATATGCCGAGTATTACGGAGAGTGCCTTCTCTGTATTAAGCAAATCGTTGAAACCAAGGTCTATCCCCCCGGCCATCTTTATTAGTGCCACGACAAATGTTGCGCCTAAAAGCTCAAACACCATAGATACGGTGGTGGAGGTCGGCATGCCCAACGAATTGAATATGTCGAGCAGTATGATGTCGGTCACCATCACGGCCATGAATATACATATCAGATCGTAAAATGAGAAATGCTCCGGCCTGAATATGCCGTGACGGGCTATGTCCATCATGCCATTGCTCATCGCCGCACCGATGAATACCCCGATCGATGCAACCAAGATGATTCGCTTAAACGAAGCCGCCTTTGTGCCCATCGCCGAATTGAGAAAATTCACTGCATCATTGCTGACACCGACCGACAGGTCAAAGATGGCCAGCAAAAACAAGAATACGATGATGCATAGAAATAAAATATCCATATAGATGAAATTGTTGGTTTTTAGCTGATACAAAATTATTGTCCATACATTTCAAAAATATTTCAAAATGATGAAACATTTATGAAACTGCGCACCGGTAAATTGTTTTGCGTATCTGGTGTGCCGGATGCGCATCCTGAGTTCAAGGCTCTCTGTTTTTTTGTAAATGCGTATAAATTGTTGAGTTTCCGTAATATTTTTATGCTGTATCGTTGTTAAAGTTGGGTAGGCTCGTTGGGTTGCTCTTTTTTTTAGCTAATTTTGCAATATGGATAATCAAACTCGTATATTGGTAGTAGATGATGAGGAAACTCTTTGTGAGGCGTTGCGTTTCAGCCTTGAAGCGGAGGGTTACAAGGTAGATGTGGCCAATCTGGCGGAGGAGGCCTTGGCTCTTGATCTCTCTATCTATGACCTATTTCTGCTTGATATCATGATGGGTGAGATTTCAGGCTTGCAGCTCGCACGTATCATTAAATCAAACCCTGCCACTGCCAGTGTCCCCATCATCTTCTGCACCGCAAAAGATTCTGAAGAGGATATGATATCCGGTCTCGACCTCGGCGCTGACGACTACATAGTGAAGCCATATTCTCTCAAGACTGTTTCCGCAAGGGTCAGGAGTGTGCTCAGACGAGCACATAAGCAAGCCGGCAGTATCGCCGCCGGGAATGCCGAAAGTGTTACCTTCGATGGCTTGACTGTTATCCCCGACAAGAAACAGTGCATTGTGGATGGTGCAGATGTCAAGCTTCCCAAAAAGGAATTTGAAATCCTGCTGATGATGTTGAGGCACCGAGGACATATTTTCTCGCGCAACGAACTAATAAGTGCCATATGGCCTGACGAGGTGGTGGTGCTTGACAGGGTCGTTGATGTCAACATAACGCGCCTACGTCAGAAATTAGGTCGCTACGGCAAGAATATTGTGACACGTTCGGGTTACGGTTATGGCTTCATTGAATTTTAGATTAAATTATTCCAAACGGCTTTTCGTATGGTTACTCTGCTACTCGCTCCTTATGGTGAGTTGCTTTGTCATTTTCCAATATCATAGGGAAAAGGAATTCAAGTCGGCCGAGCTGAATGCTCGTCTGCAAGGAATAAATGCGGAGATTCTTTCCGAATTGCAGCATGGCGATACGATACGCACTTCGGTGAAAGGATTTCCAGATTTGCGTGTCAGCATAATATCGCCCAGCGGAAAGGTGATTTACGATAACAGCCTCGACACAAATCTTGCCGCCAACCATCTTGACCGGCAGGAAATAGCCTTGGCAACACGCTGCGGTGAGGGATACACCGTGCGGCGACATAGCGAAAGCACAGGCACAAGTTACTTCTATTCGGCCACCCGTGGCCACGATGGCTATATCGTGCGCAGTGCAGTTCCATATTCTTTGTCGTTGAGCGAGCTGCTTGAAGCCGATAAGGGTTTTTTATGGGTCATGGGAGGCGTTACATTCATAATGTGTATGCTTGGTTATTTTGCCACACGTAGAATCGGCTTACATATACAGCGCCTCAACAGGTTTGCCGAAAAGGCCGAAAAAGGCGACAGGATATATGACTCGGCTCCGTTTCCCGACGATGAACTCGGCTCAATATCCAATCATATTGTGAAGCTGTATGCCGACTTGCAGCAAGCCATTGCCGACCGCGATAGGGAGCATCAGTCGGCAATACGCGAGCAGCAAGACAAAGAGCGGATCAAGCGGCAACTCACCAACAATATCAACCACGAATTGAAGACCCCATTGGCATCTATTCAAGTTTGTCTTGAGATACTCCTTTCTCACGATGATATGAGCGAGGAGAAGCGTCGTGAGTTTCTGCAACGATGCATGACCAATGCCGAGCGCTTGAACTGTCTGCTCAAGGATGTGTCGCAGATTACACGTATGGATGATGCTCCTTCTTCTTTCGCAAAGGAGCATCTGGATATAGCTGCAATAGTGGCTGATGTCGTGGATGAATGCACGCCTATGGCGCAAGCTCGTGGCGTTGTCATCGAAAATGATGTCGTAGGTCCGGTGCCCATAATGGGAAATCGATCGCTCCTTAACTCCGTGTTTCGTAATCTTATCGACAATGCGATAGCTTACAGCGGAGCAACTCGATTACGCATCCGGGCTTCAGTCCATGCAGAAGGGGTGACGATAATAGAACTGTCAGACAATGGCACCGGCGTGCCGCAAGAGCATCTGCCG
>CAJUIJ010000102.1:4844-5394 GCA_910586175.1 uncultured Muribaculaceae bacterium
GGGCCGGGGATCCCGCAGGCGGATCTTCCGCATCTGTTTGAACGTTTTTACCGCATAGACAAGGGGCGTTCGCGTGACGCCGGGGGTACCGGTTTGGGACTCGCAATAGTTAAAAACGCGGTCATGCTTCACAATGGCTTCATATCGGTAGAAAATCAGGCCACAGGCGGTCTGAAATTCACGATGGTCTTCAAGGAGGAGGGGCTCTTAAATCAAAATTAAATCACATTGAAATGCACAATTGAAAACCTACTTATACTTTGTGCGCGATTTTAAATTATTACCTGTTGTTTATGAAATTATTCCGACACAGCTCTCACCATGAGCATCAACCTCTCTCTCAAATTATCCCTGACGAATCGGTCGAGTCGGCACGCGTCATAAAGCATGCCGTCAAAATCGGTTGCGCTGTCAATATCATGCTAATGATATTGAAGCTCTCTACCGGTTATCTCGGCCACAGTGATGCGCTTATGGCCGATGGCTTCCATTCGGTCAACGATGTTGCCGCCGACCTCATCATGTTGATATTTATCGGCATATCTTACCG
>CAJUIJ010000102.1:5404-8686 GCA_910586175.1 uncultured Muribaculaceae bacterium
TCTTACCGCTCGGCTGACGAAAGGTTCGCCTATGGTTACGGTAAGTTCGAGACTTTTTCCTCGTTTCTTATGTCGACTTTCCTCATACTTATAGCCATAATGATTGGTTATGAAGGGGTGGAGTCGATAGTTAGTTATGCACATGGTCAGACACTTCCGCAACCTGACATATGGACTTTTGTGGTGGTGCTTTTCGCGATGGCATGCAAGGAGGGACTCTTCAGATTCTATCATCGGGAGGGTGTTAAGGCCGGATGCAAGGCGTTGATGGCTAACGCATGGCATCACCGTAGCGATGCGCTTGCATCGATCGCTACGCTCATCGGTGTCACTTCTGCACATTTCTTCGGCCCCGCTTTTCGCATCCTCGACCCGGTGGCTTCGCTCTTGATTGCAATCTTTATTTTGGTCCAGGCTGTCAGACTGTTCAGACCGGCATTTGCGGAATTAATGGAAAAATCATTGCCCGCCGAGCAAGTGCGTAAGGCGAGGGAGGTGATATCCTCTATTCCCGGAGTTCTTGAACTTGACAATCTGCGCACTCGCAGGGTAGGGCACCACCTTGTGTTTGACGCAAAGATAAGGATAGCTTCAGACTCCACCATTGAGCAAGGTTTCGTAATTACCTCCGCCATAGAGAATGCACTTAAGAATGCTTTCTGCCGCCACATATTGCTTTCCGTGACAACATTACCGTGTAACGCTGAGCGGTAAATTAGCTGTAATTATGCATAAAAAGGTCCCGCCACGTGAAAATGGCGGGACCTTATGATATTTAGCGGTGTCTTATTTGCGTAGCGAAGGAAACATCTTGCGCATCCGCAGTAGTGCATGGTCTATCGGGTCAGCGGCAATCACCATGGTCGTGGCTATGACGATCAGCAGACCTCCGATACATTCGTTCATGTTGAGTGTTTGACCTAAGAACACTACGCTCAGTATTACGGCGGTAACCGGCTCCAAGGCTCCGAAAATAGCTGTGGAGGTCGAACCTATGCTTTGTATCGCCATTGTGGTGCATCCCAATGACAATGCCGTGGGCAGTATCGCCAATGCTGTCACGTTTGTCCAACTCATTATCCCGCCCGGTACTATCAATTCTTCACCACCGGCAAGCATGGCAAGAAAGATTGTGCTTCCAAACAGCAGTTGATAAAACAGCAATTTGATGGTAGGGATTTTCTTGATCTTTGCCGACACGTTGGTCATAACAAGATATAGTGCATATGTAAGCGAAGAGAGGAATACAAACAGGAAACCCAACGTGCTGAAGCCCCCTGCGCTGTCGGTGCGCATGAGCATGATAAGCCCGGCGCCCATAACTATCAGGCAAAGCCCTGTGGTGAGGCGGAACCGTTCATGAAAGAAGAAACTCATCATCACTGCCACCATTACAGGATACATGAAAAGCAGGGTTGAGGCTACGCCGGCATTCATATACTTGTAAGACTCAAATAAACCAAGCGATGACAATCCCATCAAAATGCCGAGCACTGCAACGGGAAAAATCTCATTGCGCTTAAGTTTGAGGGTCTGTCCACGCCATATCATCATCACCAACAATATTGGTAAACTCAGCAGATAGCGGAAAAACAGCACACTCGTGGGGTTCATTCCTTCCGAATAGAGCGGCACTGCAAATGCCGGGTTGGTGCCGTAAGAGGCAGCCGCAACTGCTGCCAATAAGTATCCTTTCAGTTTCATGATTTTGCAAATTTGAATATGCAAAATTAAAGAAAAAATACAACGTAATCTTCAGCTGCCCAAAAAAACTTCGCGATAGGTTATATTATTGAGCTGAGTAGCACTATGAGTATCAGCACCGGCGCTATCCACCGAACTATAAACTCAACGGCCCAGTATATACGTCTGTCCCGGCCAAGCGATGGAGTCAATTCTTTGCGGAAGAATCCCTTGGGGGCAAACCACCCCGTAAAGATGCAAATCAGCAATGCTCCGGTGGGCAGCATGTAGTTCGATGTCACCGTGTCAAGCAGGTTGAATATTGTGAGGCCTGCAATCTTGAAGTCTGACAACACACCAAACGACAAGCTGCAAAGTGTGCTGAGCGCAAACAGCGGAAGTGTGACAATAAGAGTAGCCATCCGTCTCGACTTGCCGAACCGATCTTGCACAAACGCTATCGAAACCTCTCCGATCGATATGGCTGAGGTCAAAGCAGCTACAAGCAGAAGCGTGAAGAAGAGCACGGACCAGAGTCCGGTGGCCGGCATCATAGAAAATACTTCGGGGAGCGTTACGAACACCAAAGTGGTGCCTCGAAGTTCCGCATCGCTGAGTCCGAAACTGAAAACAGCCGGAAATATAATGACACCCATCATGACGGCTACAAGCATATCGAGCATGGAAACGGTAACGGCTGTCTTCATCAGTTTGGTGCTTCGCGGGAAGTAGCTGCCGTATGTGATGAGGCACCCCATGCCGAGGCTCAGCGAGAAAAATGCCTGTCCCAACGCGTTCACGATAACACTTGGTGTAATCTTGGAGAAGTCGGGTGTGAAGAAGTAAGAAAGACCCTCACCGGCTTTATCAAACGATAATGCTTCGCAGCAGAACACTACAAGTATCACAAACAGCAATGGCATGAGCCATGTAGACATTCTCTCAATGCCTTTTTGCACTCCCGCCATAAGCACTGCTATGCAGATGCCTATGATTATGAATGTATTGATCAGCGGAGGCCAAGTGGTGCATACATATTGCTCCATCTTGTGGTGAAAGTATAAGTTCATCGCTGAGGTGGCTCCTCCCGAGCCGTTGGAACTTGCATAGAGGTCACCGGTGATTGATTGCCATAGATAGTCGAGTGTCCAGCCGGCCACAACGGTGTAGAAACTTAGTATCATATAGGAGGCCAGCACACCGAGAGCACCGGTGAGCCACCATTTTGATTTTGGCGACAACACCTTGAATGCACCGACTGCGTCAGCCTGCGTACCTCGTCCTAACGAAAACTCAGCCAGCATCAACGGTATGCCGAGCACCAGCACACAAAGTATGTATACTAAGAGGAATGCAGCGCCTCCATTGCTCTGCACCTCCGCAGGGAAGCGCCATATGTTGCCAAGCCCCACCGCCGAACCTACAGTAGCGGCCACCAACCCCAACTTCGAACTGAATTTAGCTTTGTTAGACATAACGACTATCTTTGTTAGACATAGTAAAAATGAGATAATTCATTACAACATGAATGCCCCAAGCACTCCCGTAATATAACGATTTTTGCATCTGTAATGTTTAAAACGAAGTAATGTGTAGTAA
>CAJUIJ010000103.1 GCA_910586175.1 uncultured Muribaculaceae bacterium
GCTTGGGAGGGGTGGGCTTTTGCTTTTTTCTCGCTTTGCTTTGGTGAGGGGTGGGGTTAGGGTTGTTTTAGTTGGTTGTAGTAGTGATTCAGGACTTCGTGGGCCGCTGTGAAGGAGGATTGCTCGTTGTTTAGCACCCGCAGCTCTTTCTGCTGTAGCAGGGCTTGGATGACGGGGCGGCGGTAGAAGTCGTGGCGCAACTGCTCGTTGATGGTCTCGAGCATCCAGTATTTGGCTTGTTCGTTGCGTTTCTGCTGGAAGTAACCTGTCTTCTTTACGTATTCGAAGTAGCGGTCTATCATGCTCCAGACTACGTCGATGTTCAGTTCGAAGTAGCCGCTGTATGTTGTCACCTCGGGCACCCATTTGCTGGGCGTGGGTGGGAAGAGGTGCAGGGCGTTGCGGAATTGCGCTGCGGCGAGGTTTGCCCGTTCTATGTTGTCGCCGTCGGCCTTGTTGATCGCTATTCCGTCGGCCATTTCCATTATGCCTCGTTTTATGCCTTGGAGTTCGTCGCCGGTGCCTGCGAGCTGTATGAGCAGGAAGAAGTCTACCATGGAGTGGACGGCGGTTTCGGATTGGCCTACGCCTACTGTTTCTACGAATATGTTGTCATATCCGGCTGCTTCGCATAGCACTATTGTCTCGCGGGTTTTGCGGGCCACGCCTCCGAGCGAGCCTGCTGAGGGGGAGGGGCGTATGAATGCGAGGGGGTGTTGCGACAGTTTTTCCATGCGGGTCTTGTCGCCGAGTATGGAGCCCTTGGAGCGTTCGGATGAGGGGTCTATGGCGAGGACGGCGAGTTTGCCTCCGTTTCGGAGCACGTGGAGTCCGAAGACGTCGATCGATGTGGACTTGCCAGCTCCCGGCACGCCGGTGATGCCTATGCGGCGGGAGTTGCCGGAGTGCGGCAGGCATTTCTCTATTACCTCCTGGGCTATCTGCTGGTGGGAGTCTACTGTTGACTCTACGAGGGTCACTGCCTGGCCTAAGATGGTGACGTTGCCCTTGAGTATGCCTTCTACATATTCTCCTGCTGTCAGGGTTGGCTTTCTTTTCTTGACCTTTAGGTAGGGGTTTACAGAGGGCTGGGATTTTACTCCTGAGTTTACTTGTAGGCCTTTGTATTCTTTTGCGTTTTCCGGGTGGTTCATGGTATTATTTTCGCGCTTTGCGCTCACACTCCTCCAAAACCGCTATGCAGCTTAGCTATATAATCGCTATGCAGCTTATCTATATAGTTGCTTTGTAGCTTATCTATATAGTTGCTTTGTAGTTTATCTGTACAACTGCTGTTTAGCTTGTCTATATAGTCGCTTTGCAGTTTTTCTTGGGGTGGGCTATTGTTGTTTTTTTAACTATTATTGGTTTGTTAGGGTTATTGACTTGTGGGGGTGGTCAGGGTCGTTGGTTATTATTTCCACTTGGGTTCTTGCCGGTCCTTTTGGCAGCTTCCCGGGGTCAATTGTCAGCTCTATCTGGGCTGACTTGCCCGGTTTAATCGGTTTGGGAAGCTTGTCGGCCTTTATAGCCGGCGATATTGTGGAGATGTTGAGGATTTGCAGAGGGCCTTGTCCGTCATTGGAGAGTTGGATATAGGCTTTTGTTGCTCCCGTGGGAATCATGATTGGATTCTGCTGTAGGGTGGCCCTTGGGTGCTTCCCCTTTTGTGAGGCTGCGAGACGCTTGGGGTCGGGTGTTACGAATGCCTTGAAGGTTAAGGTGTAAGTCTCTTCTGGCTTATTAGGGTCGGGGGTTAGCGTCACCGGAATCTCTATCGGGCCGAAAGTGTTTAGTTTTGCTGCGTTGAGGTTGAGGCTGAATGCAGAGACTTCTCCGGGCCCTACTTTCTTTGAGTTGGGTTGGATTACCAATGCTGGGTTGCTTGATCGGAATGTCGGTGATATTGAGTCGAGCGGCATGGAGTATGCGTTGACAAAGAGGATGGGGGCCTGGTCAGCCTGGACGTTACCAGCGTTGAGCACTGATTCGGAGAGTTTCAGGGGGCCTGCATCGACCGGGAAAAGGGTGGCTACTGACTCCGGGGTGCCGAGCACATTGCCTGAGATGTGTATGGTGTGTCTGCGACCGTCGGAGAGGCGGACCTTCACGGATTTCTCGAACTTGCCGGGGCGGAGTCTCGGGTCGTAGGTGTAAGATATGGTGGCGGTGTCGCCCGGGGCGAGGGGAGCATCGGAAAAATCGGCAGAAGTGCATCCGCAGCTTGGCTTGACGGAGAAAATGGATATCGGGTCCGGGCCGAGGTTTATGAAGCGAGATGTGCCTGTCGCGGGGCCGGCTTCCTCTCTCATCAGGCCGAAGTCGAAATCCTTTTCGAGCCAACGGATGTCGGCCTTGGCCCCGAGCGGGATGGTGGCTGCGAGCAGAGAGGCCGCGCATATTGCCATGACTTTGCAGATATGATGCATAGGAGTGATGGTTATTTATTGGGGTTTACGGTGCCTGAAATTTTAATCCTGGTCTTTTTCTGCTTGGCATTCGACTTGATGGTTATTACCTTGGTGAAGGCTCCCGGGCGGTACAGAGGGTTGTAAGTCACCTTGATTTTCCCTTTCTTGCCCGGGGCGATTGGTGCAGAGGGGTATTCAGGCACAGTGCAGCCGCAGTCGGCCTTTGCGTCGATTATCACGAGATTGGCATTGCCGGTGTTGGTGAACTCGAACGTGTGGGAGACCTTGCCGCCGTGCTCAGGGATTGTGCCGAAATTATGGTTCTGCTCAGCGAATTTGATTTCGGCTTTCTTGGCAGCGGAGATTGCAACTGCGGGGATAATGAGGAGGAGGGAGAGTATTATCAGTGCTTTTTTCATGTTTTGTGGTTTTTGCAAAAGTAATTAAAAATTTTTATAAAAAACATGAATGCGGGGGTGGTGGTTGTAAAAAATGGGGTTGATTTAAATATTTTTATTAATTTTGCGGCGAAAATTGTTATAAGAGGTAGGAGGGTTTTGGCATTTGCTTAGCTTTGCATTTGCTTGGACCGCGGTGCGTCCGCGGCAAAGGGGACACCTCAGGGTGAGATAAAGAAATAGCTTTTGTATGAAAAACTTGGTGATTGTTGAGTCGCCTGCCAAGGCGAAGACCATAGAGAAATTCTTGGGGCCAGACTTCAAGGTCATGTCGAGCATGGGTCATATACGTGACCTTGAGAAGCACGGTATGAGTGTGAACGTGGAGGGTGATTTCGCTCCGAAGTATGAGATACCTGCGGAGAAGAAAGACCTTGTGCGGAAGTTGAAGACAGCAGCCAAGGAGGCCGATGTGGTGTGGCTCGCATCCGATGAAGACCGCGAGGGAGAGGCTATAGCCTGGCATCTGTATGAGGTGTTGGGGCTGAAGCCCGGCAATACGCACCGTATTGTGTTTCATGAGATCACCAAGCCGGCTATATTGAATGCTATTTCGAATCCGCGCGACATAGATGTCGATATGGTCAATGCCCAGCAGGCACGCCGAGTGCTCGACCGCATAGTTGGTTTCGAGCTTAGTCCGGTGTTGTGGAAGAAGATTAAGCCGGCACTGTCGGCGGGTCGTGTGCAGAGTGTGGCCGTGCGCTTGATATGCGAGCGCGAGAAAGAGGTGCGCGAATTCAAGGCAGAGCCTTATTACCGAGTCAGTGCGGTAATGGAGACAGCCAGGGGGCAGCGCTTTAAGGCCGAGAGTCCCCGTCGGTTTGCCACGGCAGAAGAGGTGAGAGCGTTTCTGGCAGAGTGTGCCGCCGGCACGTTTGTAGTATCAGACATATCGGTGAAGCCGATAACGCGCAAGCCGGCCCCCCCCTTCACCACATCCACCTTGCAGCAGGAAGCGGGACGCAAGTTGGGATTTCCGGTGTCGATGACGATGCGCGTGGCGCAGAAGCTCTATGAAGATGGACTCATCACATATATGCGAACCGACTCGACCAATCTGTCTGCCCTCGCAAAGCAAGAGATAGCGGAGACGGTGAGGAGCACATGCGGTGAGGAATACCTGGAGCTCCGTAACTATCACACTCACAGCAAAGGTGCTCAGGAGGCGCACGAAGCCATCCGTCCCACATATGTTTCAAAGCGGACAATAGAGGGCACCCCTCAGGAGCAGAAGCTCTATGACCTGATATGGAAGCGGGCTGTGGCATCGCAGATGTCGGAGGCACGGTTGGAGAAGACCAACGTGGAGATATCGGTATCAGACAGCGAAGAGCAACTGCGGGCTTCGGGCGAGACACTGAAATTCGAGGGCTTCATGAAAGTGTACGGCTTTTCGGTGCACGACGATGAAGAGACGATAGAGAGCCCTGCGGCACAAGCCAATATGGGTGGAGGACTTCTTCCCACCATGAAAGCAGGGGAGAGCCTCGGGTTGGAGAGTATGACGGCAGGCGAACGGTTTACGCAGGCTCCGGCACGCTACAGCGAGGCTACTCTCGTGAAGAAGATGGAAGAACTCGGCATAGGCCGACCCTCCACCTACGCTCCGACAATCTCCACCATCATAGCCCGCGAATACGTGGCGCATGGCGATAGCGAAGGCACACCCCGCGACTACACTGTGCTGACACTTGCCGATGGCAAGGTGAAAGAGAGCAAGGCCACCGAGAAGACCGGCTCGACCAAGGGTAAGCTTGTGCCTACCGATATCGGCATGGTGGTCAACGAATTTTTGACAGAATACTTCCCCGACATACTTGATTACAACTTCACGGCCAAGGTGGAGGAGAAATTTGATGATATAGCTGAGGGTAAGCTGCCCTGGCAAAAGGAGATGAAAGACTTCTACGGCAACTTCCATCCTCTTATCGACAAAGCCGAGAGCATGCGCATGGACCACAAGGTGGGCGAGCGTATCTTGGGAGTGCATCCTGAGAACGGGCGTCGGGTGTCGGTGAAAATCGGTCGTTTCGGACCTGTGGTGCAGGTGGGCGAGGCGAGCGATGAAGAGAAGCCCATGTTTGCGAGCCTTGCCGAAGGTCAGAGCCTTCAGACCATCACCTTGGAGGAGGCGCTTAAACTGTTTGAGTTGCCTCGCAAGGTGGGTGACTACGACGGCAAGGAGGTGACGGCAGCCATAGGACGCTTCGGGCCATACTTGAAATATGACGGCAGTTTCGTGTCGATACCCAAAGAGCTTGCACCGCAGACCATCACCCTCGACGAGGCAGTGGCCCTGATAGAGAAGAAACGCGAAGAGGAGGCCAACCGGCTTATAAAGACCTTCGACGAGCTGCCCGGTGTGGAGGTGCTCCGCGGACGCTTCGGCCCCTATGTGGCATACAAACCCGAAGGTGCCAAGAAAGCTGTGAACTACAAGATAGCGAAAGGCACAGACCCCGAGTCTTTGACAGCCGCCGACGTGAAGGCGCTGATGGAGGCACAGGATGCTGCACCGAAGAAACGAACCTCACGTAAAAAATGATATTCTTGATGCTAAGACGAGAAGGGGGAAGTTGAAGATAGAATAGGATATAAAAAGCGGGTTAGAGACAACCCTGCGCGAGATAAATTGTTATAGTGGTAACTGATATTGATTCAGTTGCCACTATTTCTATATCATATGGATGCGCAGAAAAAGCATACAGGCAAGAGGCGGGTACTCAGGATACTTGCTTGGACCGGAGTCGGAATCGTCGGCCTTGCATTGGTGTGCGTGCTGGCGTTGGCGGGTTTTCTGCTTTGGCTGACGCCGGAGCGGCTCACCCGCATAGTGAATGAAGAGGCATCGGAATATGTCAATGCCGACGTGCGGGCCAGCGACGTGCGCTACACTCTCTGGAGCACATGGCCGCGGCTCGTGGTGGAGCTCGACTCGCTGCATGTGAGAAGCCGCAACTTCGACACGCTGAGCGCAGCCGAGCGCAGGGCGCTTCCCGACAGTGCGGACTTCCTGCTCTCTACAGGTGCAATGCGGTGCGGACTTAACCTCAAAGGGTTGATGGCCCACAAGATATTGCTCCGCAACGTGGAAGTGGATTCACTGCGGCTTAACTTAGTGGCTGTGACCGACAGTCTCAATAATTTCGATATTGTGCAATCTTCAGGCCGAGAAGAAGTGCCATACTTTCACATAGACGGACTTACAATAAAGCGAGGAGGTGCAATAAGCTACACCGGGGTGGCCTCCGATTCACAGGCGAAGGTTCAGCTTGATGCAGCCAGCCTGACCCCGGTGAGCGGTAAATCTGACAGCTACGCGCTGCGGCTTGCCGGTGATGTGGCGGTGAACAGCAACGGAGTGACATTTCTCGACAACTTCCCGTTCAAACTCGATGGAGATGTGTCCATGCGTTTCAAACCGTTCGGCATAAGCACTGATGATTATCGTGTGGCTCTCGGTAAAATTAAAGGTAATGTGTCGATGGATATCGATATGGGGGGTGAGATGCGGCTCAACAGCTTCAATTACCGCTTGCAGACAGTGACGCTCAACGACATAATGTCGGCACTCCCCTGGCTCAACTTGCCGGTGATGCAGCGGCTGCATGCCGACTTGGGTATGAACCTGTCTGCGCGACTCACCACGCCATACGTCTTCTCGTCGGCATATCTCCCGTCGGTGACGATAGATTTCAGCGTGCCCGACGGAGAGGTGAGTTATAAACTTGCCGACGGCGACATATACCGGCTCGATAAGGCAGCACTCAACGGCAGCATGATATTTGATGGTCACGACCCGTCGGCCTCATATGTCGATATACCTGCGATGCGGGTCAGCGGAATGGGAGCAGATGTGGATATGTCAGCGCGTATCACCTCGCTCACCACAGAGCCGGAGGTGCATGCCGATGTCAAAGCTAAGTGCAACCTCGACCGTCTTGCCACGAATGTTAAAGAGATACGGTCATACAGACCCCATGGCGAAGTTGAAGTGGATGCAGCCCTTGAGTTCAGGTTTGTCAAAGGTGTATTATATGGCACTTCTACACGGGTGCAGGTCAACTCAGACCAGGCATCAGCCAATGTTGGAAAATACAGGATAGCCGTGCAAGGGTTGCAACTCAGCACATCAGAGAGCTATGCCGATGCATTGACACGTAGCGCAGCCATGAGCGATGTGCCGCTGATGGTGGATATGAGTGCCCGCAGGCTACGGATGGAATCGGCAGCCGACACGCTTGTGATGGACATGCTCGGCACGCGCGGAAAGGCCTATATGGGCCGGCGCGGCGCGGGAGAAGTGGTGCGCCATATGTCGGCGCTGATGGCCGGTGACCGTACCATATTCGAGAGCAAAGGGATCAAGGGTGACATGAAAGGATTGAGTGTGAGGATAGATGCCGATATGCTTCGCGATTCGGTGGCTGTGCCATCGTTCGTTACACCTTCCGGATGGGGAGCGGACAGCGATGCGCTCGGCACACTCGCACATACGCCGCAATATCTTGACATAAAGGTCCCTGCCGGGTTTGCGCGATTCATGTCGTGTTGGCGTGCAGGTGTGGAGGTGCGTTTGGCCGGAGCCAATGTCGCCACTCCCGGGTTCAAAAGCACCAACAGTTTGCGTGACCTCAACCTCAGGGCCACGCTTGACACCGTGACACTGCGCCACGTTACACTGCGCAGCGGCGCATCGGCAGGCCGCGTGTCAGGCCAGGTTAGCAATCTGCGACAGTTTCTCGCCGGTGCCGGTCATGCACCTCTGCGGGTAAAGCTCGACATGGATCTTGACACCATACAGATCAATCACCTTGCGCGTTCATATACGGATGCGCACCCGGAATCGGCTATAGCGCGTGGCGATAAAGAGGCGATGGCTGCCGGCATAGATACTATAGCCTGCCTTGTGCCGCGCAATGTGGAGGCCGACATACATTTCAAGGCGGCCCAGACGCGCTATATCAACCTGCACCTGTATGACCTTGACGGACGGCTGCGGGTGGCAGACGGGCTTGCCGTGGTCGATACTCTGCATATAGGCTCCGACTTCGGAGAGGCGGCTCTTCGGCTTCACTACGACACCCGCAATGTAGACAATATGGGCATGGACATGCGCGTAGGCATATCGGATGTCAATGTGGTGAACTTCTTCAAGAATTTCCGGAAATTGGCAAAGGCATGGCCTGCGGTCAATAACCTGAGCGGCACCTTGTCGGCAGATGTTACGGGACGTATGCAGATATTTCCCAACATGTATATCGACGTGCCGTCGGTATGGGTGAACGGTCATGTGCGGGGGCGCGACCTTGAGTTGAAGCAGAACAAATTTATCAGGCATGTCACACGCATGCTCATGATACCCTCGTCAGACCCTTTGCATATCAAAGATATTGATATACATGCAGCGGTGCATACAAATCTGATTGAGGTATTCCCGTTTACATTTGAAGTGTGCAATTACAAGTTGGGGCTTATGGGTCTTAACAACCTGCGTGGGGATATATACTACCATATCGGAGTGGAGAAATGGCCGTTGAAGATGCCGTTCGGGGTAAATGTCAAGGGTACGTTCCGCCATCCGGAGCTACGCTTCGGAGGTCAGGGGTGGCATGACCGCAATGGCGCAAAAATAACGGTCGGAGTCGATGACTCCAACCGTATAAACATGCTTAAGATGGCTCGCCGCGGCATGGGCGAGTTTGTACACAGCGCAGCCGTATACAATGAATAATTAATAATGAATAATTAATAATTTAAGTTTCGCAAGTTCAACTTGCGGTTGACAGATTGTAAAATTTACAGAT
>CAJUIJ010000104.1 GCA_910586175.1 uncultured Muribaculaceae bacterium
TTGCTCCAGTCGTCGGCGATAAGAATATCCTCCGTCCACGGCGAGGGCAGCTTTGAGCCGTGGTTTTGCGAGCCATCCCAAAAGCCGACATATACGCGGTCGTAATACTCGGCTTTCTTCTCTTTCTCCCCTGCTTCGAGGCTCTGTATGGGGTGGGTCTGCATGAAGGGATAGTTGCTCTCGTCCTCCCCCTCGGCGTTGTCCTCGTCGTAGCCGGAGAAGGAAAGGAACAAGACTTTGCCGTATTTTTCCTCTGTGTAGTCGATGCGCGCCGGAACAAACTCTATCTCGATTTGGTCGGCGTTCTCGGATTCGTCGACTATTCGGCCTCCGAAAAGATTCACGGGCTGCAACACACATTTGTAGGTGAATTTGATATATGCGCGTCCGGCTCTCACGACCAACTCCCCTGCGCGGCTGACGGCGCGGATAACAAAGTAAGCGTCCGCGTCTTTGGCATACAGGAGGCGGTCAATCTGACTGTTGCGGTGGTGCTGCCCATCCCATGTGCGCCATCCTCTGTTGGCCGCAAGCAGCTCCGACATGGTATTATAGACAACGGCGCGGTCTTTCCACGCCTTGATGAACCAGTCGCATGAGTAGTATTTCCATACGGCGTGGTCGCATTCCTTATAGACAAGATTCTTCGCTTCCTGATATTCGCACCGTGCGTCCTCGACCGATACCTCCGTACTGTGCTCGTCGACGACATTGCGCAGCTGCACCGTGCCGGAGGCTTTGAGGACAGACTGGGTAAAGGCGAAGTCTACACTCTTGGCGCGGTGGTTGATTTCAAACTCCGCGTTAAGAAAAAGTTCCAGCTTCTCGAAAAACTCCGCGACAGTCCAATGCGGCAGGGCGCGGGCATACTGCGGCGTGTACAATGCCGCCGGAAGCGTGTTGCACACAAGGAGGTAGCGGTGTTCCTCCGACTGCTCCCACTCGGAGAGGTCGCACGAGTAGCCCACGGCCTCGCAGATACGCGCCACAATGGTAATGAGGTAAGGCTGCCACGACAGCCCCCATGTGTCCGGGTGCCATTCGTGGTGCCCCCGGTTTTGGTTGGCGTTGTCAATGACATACTCGGCGAGGTTTTGGATATTGCCCGAATAGTCGTTAACCCACGGCAGGGCCACGGCCTCCGGCCTCGACGAGTTGCCCGGCCACCACGCCTGTGCCGGAGTTGATTTGCCCGACGGCCAGGAACCGAGGTCGAGTTCATTTATATATATATCGTCGAAGGTCTGCGAGAAATTGCGCTCCGAGCGGCCTTCAAGAAACTGGCATTTGACCTCGGAGGCATTTATCTCGTTGACTGTGATAGAGCCGAACTTGAAAAACTTGCCGTGGCGTATCTCGCACTCGAAAATCACCTTTCGGGCAATTACATCGGCGCGGTTGATGTTGCCGAAGATGGCGATGTTCTCCGGGCAGTCTTTGAGCGGAAAGGTGATACTCAAAGTATAGCCGTCGCTCCCCGAAAAGAGGCGGTTTTCGGCGACATACTCAAATGAGGTGCCGGATTTGAGGACTGCATTATGGCCGTTGATTTTAATTTCCATAACTTGTATTTTCCACGAAAGTACAAGTTGCAGAAAAATGAGAAAAAGACAATCAAAATCGAATTGTATTGTGATTTTCTTTCTCTAAAAGAGCTTCCCACAAATCACAATCTTCTGCTTTTGAAATAATTAGACCTTGTTGTAAGCCATTGCTACCTAAAATACGTTTATATTCGGTGTCAACTGATATTTCAAGCAAATCATCATGCTTATATAAAGGGTCGTGCATAGGCGATATAAAATAGACCCGATTTGCAATCGAATCATAGACCCCGAAAAATGGGGAATCGGAAGATAGGTTGTTTTTCCTCAACTCAAAAGATAAAACTTGAACTTCTACTAAATATATGTCTGGCCAATCCCCAAAGAAATCTTTTAGCAATTTCTTGGATATGACTTTGCCCTCCAGCCGATAATCAACCGCAGAGAGATATGTTGCAAAAGTTTTCTCGGAAGTTTTATATTGCGTGGAGTTATTTTTGCAGTTGGTAGCAATAAGAAGCCATCCTAATACGCCAAATATCAGGATATACTTCATACAATATTTTGCAATGCCATTCATCAGCACAAAGTTAGCATAAATCTGTGAGATTAGTGCTTAGTCTTGGGAGATTTGTTGCGTATAAGTCTATCGTATTCCTCCTGGGCGCGTTGTATGCCGTAATCGCCGGCAACGGTGTTCACGGTTACAAACGGCTCGTTGAGCCTTTCATCGAGGCGGTCGAGGGTGGCGTACAGCCTTTCGTCCGACTGCGCCGGGGCGGTGTTGTAGGTGTTGTTCACTATGGTTGGGGCTGCGGGCTGCTGCGCGGCAAGGACGGCGGGAGCCGTAATCGTGCGCGACACATCGGCGGCGGTGATGGAGCCGATTGTGTTGTTTCGCTGCGCATAGTCCAGAGCCTCCAACAACGGGCGGGTTCGGGGATTGCTGACAAGTCGCTGCGAGGCGACCCATTCCCCTTTGTGAACAACTCCGGCCACTTCATCGGGTCTGCCCTCCGGGGTAAAACCTCCCGACTGATAGCCCTGCGCCTCCGAAGCCTGTTGCTGCTTCTTGATGGTGGCAATCTGTATGGCACCGGCTGCGACGGCCATAGCCGCCGCGATGGGCGCCAGGATGTAGCCGATTACAGGCACGGCGGCGGCCGAGCCGTAGGCGTTGAGGGCGTTGGTGGCGGTCTGCGCCACGGCCTGAATAACCTGCATTACGAACATCTTGCGGTTGGCCTCCTTCTTGATTTTGGCAAGCTCCTTCTCCTTCTGCTTCTCCGCTTTCTTGACGCGGTAGGAATTGCCCTCTGCCAGTTCAATCTCACGGTCGTACTTCTTCTCGGCCTTTGCCGTTTCGAGGTCGGCACACGCCCTTACATACTCCGAATACTGCTGCATCCCGGCAGTCATCACGGCAAAGACCGACGAGGCGAGTGCGGCAAGGCGCGTCGCCCAGTTGCCGCCGTCTTCCTCGGTGGAGTCAAAAAAGTTCTTCCATGCCTCGTAGATGTCGAGCAACTGGTTTGTCTGCGTCGAGCCGAAGCGGCGTACTCCCTCGATGGCTTTCTTCTCGTAAGCGCGGTTGATGCGGTCTTTTGCCGCCTCGGCCTGTTCGTGTGAGATAACGCCCTGCGCTTCGAGCGAGGCCACAATATCGAGTTCGCGCCTCTTTGCGGCGGCCATCTGCCCCGCCGATCCCTGCGAGGGTTTGGCGTTATCGGGCAGATATTGGTCGGCATACTTCTTGCGGAGGTCGCGCTGCGCGGCAAGGAAATCCCCGTAAGAGATAAGTTCCTTGTCGTATGCTTCGAGCAAAAGGTCTTCCTCCAGACGCATACGCTCCCCGGCCTCGCGGTATTCATACTGCTTGCGCCACTCGGTGATGCGTCCGGCAAGAAGCTGCTGACGGCGCAGCCGCTCCGCGTCCTCTGCCTGTTCAATCTGCACGACATAGCTGTGGTATTCCTCGCTGTCTTTGGTGTAAGCGTCGCGCATCCGGGCGAGGTATTTCATCTTAATCTCGAAAAGCCGCTGCTGCAAGGCTTCCTCGTTTCCGTAGAGCGCGTTTCCGGGCGTGGCCGCGTCCATGCGCGCCTGTGTTTCCTCGGCCTGTTGGCTGCGGCGGCTTTCCTCGACCGACATACGGGCGTTGCGCTGCAACCACTCGGCCTGATACTCGGCCTTTCTTTTGAGAATTTCCTTGTAGTCCTCGTCCTCGGTGAGATTGAACTGGGTATAGACCGCCTCGCGGTCGGTGAAATACTTCATTTCAATCTCGTGCTTCTTCATAAGAAAGTCCGTCCACGATTTAAGCCCTGCCGAATAGTCGCTGACATTCTGCGCGGCACCGGCCTCCCATTCACCCTTTGCGTCGTTGAGGCTTTCCTTGAACTCACGCCGCGCCTTGATGGTGTTGCGGCGTTCCTCCGCCTCACGCGCCCTGCGGTCTTTCTCCGATTCGTAGGGAGTGAAATCATCGAGGGAGAAATCCGGGTTGCCGGGCACCGGGTCTGCCGAAGGGGATTCGAGCAGCGACAGCCGGGCCCGCGCCTCGTCGAGAAACTGCGACAGTTCCGGGGCTGACAGTTGGCGCGTTGTGGGGTTCGGCTCGTTGATGCCGACGATGATTGTTCCTCCCTGCCCCTGCGCCTCTTTGCCCTCGAAGTCGGTTATGAGCGATTGAAGCTGCGCCGACGAATATCCGGCTAACGGATTGGTGTCGCGCTCTATCTGCCGTATCTCCCCCATAGCGGTGTTGTATTCGCCGTGGGTGCCTATCATTTCGTTCACGACATTTACAGGGTGCGCCGTCCATCCCCATTTGTCTTGTAACGAGCCTTTGATGCCTTGCAGTTCGCCGACAATATCCTGCCCGATAGTGCCGGTGGTCTGCAAGTCTATGACGACGCGGTTTGTGATGCGCACGGCGTCCTTGTAGGACTTGCCGTAGGCGACAAGCTGCTCCTGCAATTTCTTCGCAAGGCCGCTGAAAGCGTCGTCGAAGGTTTCCTGCGCGGCGTCTTTCGCGCCCTGTATGGCCCGCTCTTTGGCGGCGATACGCGCTGCCGCCGCAAGGCGGTTGTAGGCGGCGGTGAGGTTGGTAATCTCTCCGCGCTCGTTGATGAGGCCGCGAAGATATTTGCCGTACTGCGATATGATGGTGTCCTTGACCTCCTTGTATTCTTTCGTGCCGCGCTTGCAGGCTTCGAGTTTTCCAAAGAGTTCATCGAGTTGCCGCTGCTCCTTCGACAGTTCCTTTGAGAAATTGGCGGCGGTGTTTACGGCCTCGCGCAGTTTCTTCGTATATTCGGAAGTACGGTCGCACAACGCTTTGACAACGAGCACAAGGGCGGTTACGGCTGCGAGTATAAGCCCGAAGGGATTTGCCGACATCGCGGCGGTAAGGAGCCGGAAGGCATGGGTGGCCGCGCCTATCCCCTGCGTGAAGGCGATAACGGCGATACGACCGAGCACCACGGCTATGCGCCAGGCGTTGTGCAGGGCCGTGGCCGTCTTCACCACGACGTTGTAGGCGGCGTGTGCCACTTTCATAACGCCTATGTAGGTGTAGTAGGTGGCGAACACGGCACAGATGCCTAAGATTGCCGTGCGGTATTTGATGAGGAAGGTAACGATGACGTTCAGCACCCGGAGGAATACCGAGGACGATGTGTAGATATGGCGCATGACCGGGTACAGCTTCTCGCCCAGTTCGATGGCAAGCTCCGACACGCGCTTCCGCGCCTTGTCGATGCTCGCCTGTGCGGTGTTGTTGAAGATGGCGTACTCGTTGGAGGCCGAAGTGCCCTCGCGGAAAGCCTGGTTGGCCTCGCCCAACTGCCATTTGAGGAAGTCGAGGTGCGACGACAGATTGGAGAGAACCGAGGACACGCGGGCACCGTCGAGGCCGAGGTCCTGGAAAAGCGGAGAGAGGACGGCGAGAGCCTGGTCTTCGCCGAGTCTGCCGAGGGCTTCGAGGAACATCATCACGCCCTGCGTGGTGGATTTGTTGAGGGTCTCGATGAAGGCATTGGTTTCCAGTCCTACCTTTCTCGCCATCTCGCCCGGCTTCTTGAAAAGCTCCATGATGGTGCGCTGCAAGGCTGTGGCCGACATTTCCACTTTCTGCCCGTGAGCGTCGAGCGTGGCGGCGAAAGCCATAATCTCCGGGATAGTCATTTTGGCGGTCGAGCCGATGCCGGCCATACGCTGCGCGAACTCCACTATGAAGGGCTTGGCGGCGGTGCAGTTCTGGGAGAGGTGGTTGACGGTCGAGCCGACTTTCAGCATCGCCTCGCGGACGCCGTACATCTGTTCCATGCCGAAGATGTTAGAGAGTTTGGCGATGGTCTGCGTGGCACCTTCGCCGAGGTCTACGAGCGCGACATTGATAATGGAAGCCGCCTCGACATACTCCTTGACAGACTGAACCGTGTTGTAGCCGAGGCGTCCGCCCTCCTGTGCGAGAAGGTTAAGCTGCTCACGCGCCAGTCGGGTGTCCATCCCTTTGAAGATCTCGTTGAGTTCTTCAACCTCGGCGGCGGTCATTCGGGTGTATTTGATGGTGTTGGCCATCTGTTCGTCCATATCGGCGTAGGCGTTGACGGCCTTACGCCCGGCCATCACCAGCCCCGTAACTGCGGCGACAACGCCCAGTATCGCCGTCTGGCAGTTGTTGAGCCAGTTGTTGAAGCGTTGCCACCGGGTCTGTCCGACAGCCATCTGCGCGTTGACTTTGGCGATTTCGGCTTTAACGGCCTTGATTTTGGCAAGCTGCGCATCCCACGCGGGGGTGCCGCGCTGTATGCCGTTAAGCTGTGATTGCAGGGTGCGGAGGGTCTTGTTGAGTTCGCGCGGAGTGGCGCGGTCCATTCGCGCAAGCACCTGTTCGGCGGTTTTGGCCGAGGACTGCAACTGCTGGATGAGGCCGTTGGTCTGCCGTAATTCCTTTTGCAACTTCGACATTGTGGCCTTATCCCCGGCGGTCGCCGCTTTGGAGATTTTCTTCTCCAATGTGGCGGCTTCGTTCTGCAAGCGTTTGAGCATCTGCTGGGCTTGCTTGCCGTTGACCGAGAGGGTTACAGTTGCGGAAGTATTGTAATTAGCCATAATTCAATAGTTTATTGCGCAAATGTAAACCTTGCCTCTTTGCCCCTAAAAGACGGAGTTTTAGGGGTGTGGAGCGCAGATAACGGGCGGCTGTGCCGTCGGGTCCCGTTGTCTGCGCTCTGAAAAGGCACATCCCGGCGCGATGGTATGGGGATGAAATCGGGTCCCGTATCATTTCGCCGGTAAGGAGGTGCCACACAACGGTTTAACCGTGCCGTTTTCGGCGGCTCTACAAAATCCCACGGATTTTTAGGAGGTTAAAATCGTTGCAAGCCTGAAAGACAGCGGTTTATCAGGCGCAAAGGGGGTTCGGGGGAATATTTTCCCCCGAGGGTGCCTCGCACTATCCCCCCACGGCCTGTCGCTTTTTTCGGCTCGCCTCGGCTTTTCGGAGCGGAATATGTAACCGCCCCCACCTCGCCGCCCCTACTTGCCCCACGTCCGCAAATCCGAAAGCGCGGTGATGTCGTTGACGCGATAATCAAATTGGACGCAGGGCAATTTGAGGTCGCGGCAAACTCCTATTCCTACATCAGCCGACGGGCGGTGATGCCCCGATGATGCAGCCGAGGTGGTGGGTTGGCGGTTGTGTCCGGGTGGAACGTGGCACGGATGCGTTGCAGA
Source organism: uncultured Muribaculaceae bacterium (assembly GCA_910586175.1). Classification (GTDB taxonomy): domain Bacteria; phylum Bacteroidota; class Bacteroidia; order Bacteroidales; family Muribaculaceae; genus Lepagella. Next base: position 7,287 of record CAJUIJ010000104.1, read on the forward strand.
GACCCCAAGGAAGGCCGGGGTGTCGCCGTGGTATGAGTTGCCGCGCCACATTCCTGTTATGTCCGGGCCGGTCCACTCTCGGCAGCATCATTCACATATCCCGGAAGCACGTCGGGTTGATGTCGTGGCAAGCGTGGCGGTGGTGGCAGGGCGCATAGCAGAGGTGGCCGGGGCCAAAGGGCGGTGATGAAAGGCGGAGCAATGCAGCCCAACCGAAAAGCTCGGCCATAAGAGCCTCTGCCGTGGCAGTGGGTTGTTGGACGAATGAAGGTTTTCGATTGATGCGTAATGACCGCTCGGCCTTGCATCAGCGACCGCCACGGCAGCCGGAGCGGAGTTGTGTGCCGCCGCGCCGTGCTTGGGGTATGGGGAGGGGATTGTGTCGATGTGTCGAGATGCCAATAAGTCGTAATGTCCTTGTATCGTTGCCGATGTCAAAGCGCATATCGTCGGGGCTGTGCGTCGCCCGGAGGTGTGCAGCCGATAGCGCAGCGGCGGCGCGGAGTGGATGAGCGAAGCCGTGGCAAGACTACCCCCGACCGCAGGGAGAAGGCTCTAACGAGCGCAGGGAGTTTGTGCCTGTGGGGTGTCGTCACGAAAGCCTCGCCCATCTTTCTCGGCGCTGACGTGTAGCGTAGGCTGCAAGCCGCAGGGCGTCTGTCGGCCCCGGTGTGCGCCATGATGTCGGCAATGGGTGTCGGCATATCGACGTGCCGCTGTATCATTATGTCGTTGTGTCGTGGCGGTTGTGCGCGATGGTGGCCGATGTTCCTCTGCCGGGCGTTGTGCGGTGGCGGATCAGGGCGTGGACGCGAGGGTGTGAGCGGAGGTGGCGCGGCGACAGTGAGCGCGGCAAGGCTCGGAGTGTTTGAACACCGCCGCCGGGTGTCGGTCTGAACTGTGTTCAAGGCTCTCTCTTAAAAGCCGGAGTGAAGCCGTGGCGTAACGTGGCGGTTGTGGAGCGACAGACGCCGGAGCAGTATGCGGAGGTGTCGGAGCGGAACAATTTGAGAGTGTGCCGGGGCCAACACCCGACGGCAGAGGGCAACAAGCGCAGCGCGGAACTCGGAGCCGCCGCCAAGTGAGCCGCCGCGCGCCGGAGCGATTGCGTCGAAGCGGCCTGTGCCTGTAAGCCGCCGCCTCACAACGCTATGGGTGGGATTGGGGATAATGCAAACGGCTACCCTCACGGGCAACCTGGCAATCAACCATGAGAAATCCGATTACACCATTGTCCAATAAAGCCAATAATAATTAAGACGAGCAAACTGGCCGGAAAGTAAACAAGTAAGTCGAGATTGAAAAGGAAAATGA
>CAJUIJ010000105.1 GCA_910586175.1 uncultured Muribaculaceae bacterium
GTTGACGGATGGTTGATTCATAGTTCAAGATAGTTCTGGCCAAGCGCAGCGCATACAGTGCAGCTTATAAATTATTACTTGCGAAAGTTGAGTTACTAACTCATATGCCCATCATAAATTTCTTGGACTCTTAATCTTTTCCGGTTTTTTGTTGTCTAACTATCGGTTTCGATAAGTTATCAAGCATCTGCGGTGTGTGTTTATGAGACTGACTCTCACTCTCACTCTAATCACGCATCGTGAATATCAATCTCCAATGAAGTATAGAAATTACATTGTGGCCGGGCTGCTTATGGTGCCCGGCATTATGGCCGCAAAAGGCACCGTTACCGGCAAGGTGATCAATAAAGGTAGTGGCGAACCGATGGATTTCGTGACTATCCAGATTGTTGACTCTAAAACAAATAAGCCGCTTAACGTGAGCGTGATGACTGATGAAAATGGAGTCTTCAAGCTATCTTCTATCCCCGATGGTTCCTACATCGTGAAAGTGATGAACGTGGGGAGCGTCAATCAAGACCGTCCCGCCAAGGTGGCCGGTGGAGATGTCGATCTCGGCATTATCAGGCTGGCCGACGACAGCAAGGTGCTCCAGGAGGTGGTGGTCGAAGGTGTGCGCAGTCAGATGCGCTTCGAATTGGACAAGAAGGTGTTTCAGGTGGATGCCAACATCGCCTCGGCCGGTCAGTCGGCGAGCGAGCTGCTTGAGTCTATACCCTCGGTGGAGGTGGACCAGGATGGTGAGGTGTCACTGCGAGGCAATTCCTCGGTGACTGTATGGATCAATGGCAAGGAGTCAGGCCTTACGGCTGACAACCGTGCCCAGATTCTCGAACAGATTCCGGCGGAAACAATCGACCGCATTGAAGTCATAACCAACCCGTCGGCAAAATTTAGTCCCGAGGGTACGGCCGGTATTATCAATATAATATTGAAGAAGGACCGACGCGGTGGCTATTTCGGCAGCGCCGAGCTCTCGGCCAACTCACGTGGAGGCGGTAATGTGTCGGCCAATATAAATTACAACACTTCGCATTGGGACACCTTTGCGAGCATCGGTTTCCGCATGCGCCACAACAAGGGTGGCTCCGAAATGCGCCGCCGTTTCGACACCGGTGAGTTTATCAACTCCGACGGCACCTCGCGCAATCATGGCAACAATGTGTTCGTGCGCCTCGGTGCGACCTATCATCTCGGTGACAATGATGATTTCTACGCGAATGGATTCGGCATGTTCGGACATCGTTGGGGACGTACAATAACAGATTATTCCTCTAATATGCCGGGTCAGTGGATTTCTGATACCCAGATAGCCCGTAACCGTAGCGACAACCGTGGTGCACATGGTGAGTTCGGTTATACTCACCGCTGGAGCGAAAATCATACGCTTGATGCCAACGTGGGTTACAATCACTGGGGTGGACCATCATGGAATTCATATACAGAGGAGGAGTTATGGCCAGATGCTAACGGCGATGACCGCACCGAACGTTCATATCGTGAACAGGAGATGCCAATCCGCGTAAACACATGGGAAGCTAAAATAGATTATGCCAATACCTTCAACCAATACCTCAAGCTCGAGGCAGGGTTCAATGGTAATTATTCGCATGAGAACACTCCCAACTCTACTTTCTTGGGTACGGATTTAAGCGACATGACGCTCGCCACCAACCTTTACAACAGGTTCATATACACCAACAATATCTCAGCTCTTTATTTCACCTTAGGAGGTAAGGTCGGCAATTTCAGCTATTCGGGAGGTCTGCGCTCCGAGTCGTGGCAAGTGCGTGCTTATTCGCTTGCATGGAACGACCTCACCGGTGCCCCACAGACGCGCGACGAGGTGAAGGAGTTCAAGAGCAATAAGTTCGGACTTTTCCCTTCGGTATATCTCTCTTATGCGCTCCCGCGCGACAATGAGTTGCAGGTAAATTATACGCGCCGCATACGCCGTCCGTGGGGCGGTCAGCTTAATTCATTCAAGGATACTTCAGACCCTACTTCGATCTCGTATGGTAACCCTCAGCTCGCCCCGGAATATTCGAACTCGTTTGAGATAAATTATCTGAAGAGTTGGACATACCATATGATTTCCGTGTCGGCATATTTGCGTCAGGCCTCAGGTGTGATGAATCGTCTTAGTTATATGGATGGAGATGTGATGTACAGCACTTGGGCCAACGTGTCTGACCGTATCAACTCAGGTGTGGAAATTGTGGGTAAGAACCAGCTCTTTGCAGGTTGGGTTGACCTGACCACTACCGTTAACCTGTATCAGAACCACATATCCGGTTGGCGTTATGATATTATGGCGGAGTCGGGACGCAAAATCACACTCTCCAATAAAAAGCAGGACTCTTTTGCGTGGGATGCACGTATGATGGCCAACGTGAAGCTACCATGGCAACTTGCCTTCCAGGCTACGGGTCGCTACTCGTCGGCACACAAGGAGGCTCAAGGCTCGCATCAGGGCGGATGGAGCGTTGATCTCGGCTTGCGCAAGACTCTCGGCGATTGGTCATTCTCTCTAAACTGCCGAGACCTCTTCGACTCGCGCAAGTGGAAAAACACAACAATCGGTCCTAACTACGAACAGACCTCGAAGCGTTGGCGCGGTGGCCGCACTTTCCGCCTCACAATCAAATACTCGTTCGGCAACATGAAGTCGAAACGCAACAAGTCCAACAATGTAGAGCCAACCGACGGTTCAGGATACGGCGACGATATGGAGATGTAACCCTCGGTTTATCCAAACATGTTGTGAAGCTCCATAAATCTTGATAAAGTCTCCTCTCCATGTCTCTCCATGGAGAGGATTACTTTTTCCAGGGGCTTCTCCTTGTGGTAGTTGCCTGACTTGCTGTAGAATTTGTCGGCATAGCATATCAGTTTTTCCTCCAATGTCTGTGGAGTCATGTCGCGGAGGGGGAGTGGTAAGCGTTGCCTCTCTATGTCGGCTATGGTGAGTCCGGCCCCGGTGTGTCGCTCACACACGAGTGCATGGCGCGGCAACCCCTCCGCCTCCAATATCGCTCGCCCTTCTATGCCATGACAAATGTATGGTTCCGGGCCGTAGCAGCAGATGTCAGGAGCATCACACTTGAATATGCCTATGTCGTGCAGCATCGCCGCCTCTTCTACAAACGTCCTGTCGATTTCGAGCCGATGAGTATCTGCGCATCGCAAGGCCTTGTCAGAAACAAGCCGGCTGTGCACCTCAAGTATGGTGCGCAGCCGGTTGTTGTCTCTATAATATTTGTCGATTATCTTCTGATATTCCACCTATATTATATCTCTATTATTATATCTCTATTTTATATTTCGATTTATTCTTCCACTTCGATAATCTCGCACCAGCCGTGATCGTCGGCCTCTGTGCCATACTGTATGCCACGGAGTTTGTTGTAGAGTGCTGTGGACTTCGGACCTGCCTCTGCCATGCCATACTCGAATTTGTTGCCGTTGTCGAGATCATCGATTTCGCCTACGGGTGAGATTACTGCTGCTGTGCCGCAATTGCCCACCTCATCAAATTCTTTCAACTCCTCATATGGAATGTGGCGTTCTTCCACTTCCATGCCCATGTCGCGGGCAAGTTGGCGTATGCTCTTGTTGGTGATGGAGGGGAGGATTGTCTCGCTGGCGGGTGTTACATATTTGTTGCCCTTGATGCCGAAGAAGTTTGCTGCACCGCACTCATCGAGATATTTCTTCTCTTTGGGGTCCATGTAGAGCATTACGGAGTAGCCGAGTTCATGTGCTTTCTGACCAGCATTGAGCGAAGCTGCATAGTTACCACCTATCTTGATGGAGCCGGTGCCCTTCGGTGCCACTCGGTCATAGTCGCGGCTCAGGCAAACCTTGGTCGGCTTGAAACCTGCCTTGAAGTAGGGCCCGACGGGTGTGACAAGCATAATCACCATATATTCTTCTGAAGGACTTACGCCAATCTTAGGGCTTGTGCCAATCTCGAGCGGACGGATATAGAGCGATGCTCCTGATTCATATGGGGGAATGAAGCGTGCGTTTAACTTAACCACTTTGCGCACCATCTCGCAGAATTTTTCCACCGGCAGCGGCTGCATGGAAATGCCCTCTGCGCTGCGGATGAATCGCTTGGCGTTTTCCTCCATGCGGAACACGCGCACCTTGCCATCTTTGCCTCTGAATGCTTTCAAGCCTTCAAATGACTCTTGTCCGTAGTGAAGGCAGCTTGCTGCTATGTGCAAGGGCACATACTCTGAGTCGCTTACTTCGATTTCTCCCCATTTGCCATCTTTATATGTGCAACGCACATTGAAGTCTGTCTTTACGTAGCCGAAGGGAAGTTTGTCCCATTCTAAATTAGGTTTTTCCATAGTCCGGAATGTTTTTTGTGTTTTTATGGTAAGTTGTTACTTTTGGTGTATATGTGGCAATTGCCGTCACACAGCTACCTTGCATGTAAGGTCGCCAACCTTTACGATGTAGACCCCATGGGCCGGTAGTGTGAGCTGTGATTTGCCTGCCGGCAGCGTCTCCGCACTCACGAGTCGCCCTAAGATGGTGAACACCTTGATCTGCACCTGATGGTTGGTCACAACAAGGAGTGTGCCGCTCGCTGCCTTGATTTCTATTTCTGTCTCGCGCATGACGGTCTTGGCGTCACTGCGCTCTGTCTTGACTTGCTCCCAACCCTTCGCGTCTGCCTGCGGAGCAATGGCGGCCAACGTGGCCGTCAGCAGCATCGCGCCTGCAATCCATGATTTACCGAAGAGTTGTTTCATTTTGTCTGTTTGTTTTATTGCGTAAAATTACAAAATTCTTTTCATTATATAAAGCATATAAGAGCTTTTTTGCATCTTGTTTTTAACTTACTCGTTTTTATGCTGTTTATTTTGCACGTGTGTCTGCAACTTGTGCAGTCGTTTATCTTATGGCTATGTGGTGACGCATAATAAAAGTGTCGCGCAACATCTCGCTGCGCGACACTCCACATATGGATAATTAAATGTAAGTCGATTACTTCTTCTCCTCTTTCTGCATCTGCTCTTTGAGAGCCTGGAGTGCGCCGAGGTCGCCGAGAGTTGTCTTCTCGATGGCCGGTGCTGCTACGCTCTCCTGCTGACGCTTCTCTGCGCGGCGGGGTGCGCTCTGTGCACGACGCTCTGCCTTAGTTGCGTCTTCAGCGATGCGGCTGTGGCTGAGGATGATACGACGGTTGTCCTTGTTAAACTCGATTACCTTGAAGTCGAGCTCGTCGCCGAGCTTGGCCTGTGTGCCATCTTCCTTCACGAGGTGCTTCGGAGTTGCGAAACCTTCTACACCACCTTCGAGGCTGATCACTGCGCCCTTGTCGAGGACTTCAGTCACTTTGCCTTTGTGGATTGAACCGACGTTGTATTCACCCTCAAACTGATCCCAAGGATTCTCCTCAAGCTGCTTGTGACCGAGGCTCAGACGACGGTTGTCCTTGTCGATTTCGAGCACCTGCACCTCAATCTCGTTGCCCACCTGAGTGAATTCGCTGGGGTGTTTGATTTTCTTGGTCCAGCTGAGGTCGGAGATGTGGATAAGACCATCCACGCCTTCTTCAATCTCAACGAACACGCCGAAGTGTGTGAAGTTGCGTACCTTGGCTGTGTGACGGCTGCCGATAGCATACTTCTCCTCGATGTCTTCCCAAGGATCTTTCTTGAGCTGCTTGAGGCCAAGGCTCATCTTACGCTCGTCGCGGTCGAGAGTCAGGATAACTGCCTCGATCTCGTCGCCGGCTTTCAGGAAGTCCTGTGCGCTGCGGAGGTGCTGGCTCCAGCTCATCTCGCTTACGTGTACAAGACCCTCTACGCCGGGCTGCACCTCTACAAATGCACCGTAGTCGGCCATAACAACTACCTTGCCCTTCACGTGGTCGCCCACTTTCAGGTTGGGGTCGAGGTTATCCCAAGGATGCGGCATGAGCTGCTTGATGCCAAGCGCGATGCGCTTCTTCTCGTTGTCGAAGTCGATGATCACGACCTTGATGTCCTGATCGAGTTTCACCACCTCGTGGGGATCGCTCACGCGGCCCCAGCTGAGGTCTGTGATGTGCACGAGACCGTCTACGCCACCGAGGTCAACAAACACGCCGTAAGGTGTGATGTTCTTGACCTTGCCTTCGAGCACCTGGCCTTTCTCGAGCTTCGAGATAATCTCTTTCTTCTGCTGCTCGAGTTCTGCCTCGATGAGTGCCTTGTGGCTTACCACCACGTTCTTGTATTCCTGGTTGATCTTGACTACCTTGAACTCCATGGTCTTGCCCACGAACACATCGTAGTCGCGGATCGGACGTACGTCGATCTGTGAACCCGGAAGGAATGCCTCGATGCCGAATACGTCGACGATCATACCACCCTTGGTGCGGCTCTTCACGTAGCCCTTGATGATCTCGTCGTTCTGCAGTGCCTCGTTCACACGATCCCAGCTGCGGGTCTGGCATGCCTTCTTGTGGCTCAGACGAAGCTGGCCGTTCTTGTCTTCGAGTGTCTCGATGTAAACCTCCACTTCATCGCCTTCCTTGAGGTCAGGATTGTAGCGGAATTCGCTCACCGGGATGATGGCGTCCGACTTCATGCCGATATCAACGCGCACCTCGCGCTTGTTGATCGATTTCACGATGCCGGTTACAACTTCGTTCTCTTTTGCTGTCTTCAGTGACTCGTCGTAGGTGTTAACCAACTCCTCACGGCTCTTCTCTGAAGTGTTCGAGCCACTTTCGTAGCCCTCCCAATCGAAATCCTCGATCGGGCTTTGAATCTTTGATTCAGTCATTAATTACGTTAATAATTGGGTTAATATTCTCTCCTTATGGCACACTGCGCCATAAGCACCGCAAAATTAGACATTTATTTCCACATTTCCAAATTTTTAGCACATTGCTGTGGTTTTTTTACCTAAATTATTTAAATCATATCCCGAATATAGAGAGTAATCTGTGTTATACTGCTAAAAGCTGTTATAAATGAAAGCGAGGGCGCGGTTTTCCGCGCCCTCGCCAGATAGCTGATTAACTTACAATTTACTTATATCGTGCCCATTTGATTATCTCGGTCAGCGAAGGCTTCTTGCCATACATGAATATGCCGACTCTGTAGATTTTGGCGCATAGCCATATCATGAAAACAAATGTGGCGTAAAGCAGCACTATGGAGAGTGCCAGTTCCCATACGGGCACACCGTAGGGCACGCGGGCCATCATCGCCATGGGTGATGTGAGCGGGATTATACTAAGCCAGAAGGCGAGGGTGCCGTCCGGGTTGTTCAAAATCGACATCGACCCTATGATGCCTATGATTATCGGCAGTGTTGCAATGGTGGAGAGCTGGCTCGCATCCTGCACATTGCTCACCGCCGAACCTATGGCCGCGTATATTGAGGCATAGAGCAGGAAGCCGCCGATGAAGAAGAGCACTGTTGTGACTAAAAGTTCTATCAAGAAGCCGGCATCGGTCACCTGTGTCATGGCTGCCACAAGTTCCTGAGGCGCATCGTCACCCAATGTGTCGGGTGTGAGAAATGGTACGGCTATAGCCGATCCTGCTCCTATGATGAGAGCCCATATCAATATCTGTGTAATGGCTGTCAGGCCTACGCCTGCAATTTTACCCATCATCAACTGGAATGGACTGACAGACGACACGACTATCTCAAGCACACGGTTGTTTTTCTCTTCAATAATCGATGTCATTACCATCTGGCCATATATCAATATAAACATATATAGCATCATGTCCATCACAAGCGACATTACATATGACAGTCCCGAAGATGTCTCGGTGGCCTCTTCTTTGTCTATACGCACAGTGGCGAGTGTCACGTCGGCTTTGATGGAGTCGAGTATCTCATGTATACCCTCGATATTGTACGACTCCAAACGTATATCCTCTATTGCCTTGGTAATCTGGTCAGTGATGTAGCTGTCAGTCATTAACGGCACAGAACCTCGGCTCAGCAATGTCGAACTCTTGCCGGGATTGGTTATCGCGTCGGCGTTGATTACCAGTATCGCCTCTATATCATTATTGGCCCGCAGGGTGTCAACAGGCGCTGTGGAGGCCACAAACTTTATCTCTTCATTGCCTTGCAGACGAGATGCTATCTGACCGGTGTTGTCTACTACCTGCACCACTTTCTCGTCCGATTTGCCGAATATCATGAAGAGGGTCGGGGCTGCCATTAAGGCAATCATAACTATCGGCACCACGAGGGTGGTGATGATGAAGCTCTTGCGTTTTACCCGCTCCAGGTATTCCCGTTCTATTACAAGTCCTAAATTATTCATGTTAAAATATCAATTTTCAAATATCAAATATCAATAATCAAATATCGAAGTTGAATGTCAAGCTTCAGTTATTAATTATTCATTAATAATTATTCATTAATAATTATCCATTGTTCTTCACTGCCGATATAAATATGTTG
>CAJUIJ010000106.1 GCA_910586175.1 uncultured Muribaculaceae bacterium
CGGCATAAACTCTGCCATCTACAGCAACACCGGCAGCTATTCCGGTTTCTCATTTGCCATACCGACTACTATTGTGAAGAAAGTGATGGCAGACATTCGCCAATATGGCACTGTGCAGCGAGCCATGCTTGGATGCTCGGTGGTTGAACTTGATGCCAAGGTAGCCAAGGAAAAGAATATCACCGCAGCGAAAGCCGGATGTCTCGTGATGTCGGTCAACGATATGAGCACCGCCAAGGAGATGGGCTTGCAGGAAGATGACCTTATCACGGCAATCAACGGTGCTGACGTACACAATTTCGCACAGCTCCAGGAACAGATAAGCAAATTCCGCCCCGGCGACAAGATTACGATAACTTATTATCGCGACAACAAGAAATTCCAAAAGACCGGCACGCTTCGCAACTCACAAGGAAGCACATCCATAACCAAGAAGGGTGACTTCTCTGAACTGGGATGCGCATTTATGAAAGTGTCGCAGGAGACCAAGCAGCATCTTGGCATATCTAACGGTGTGCAAGTGCAAGGTCTGAAGAGCGGCGCTATCAAGGATGCCGGAGTCAAGGATGGATTCATCATAACAGAGATTAATGACCAGCCTGTCAACTCAACCGATGATGTGGAATATGTATACAATCAGGTGATGAAGAGCGGTAACGACGAACGCGTGATGTTCCTTAAGGGCCTCTACCCCACCGGTAAGAAATACTATTACGCAGTAAACCTCGAGTCGAACGAGTAAAACATCGACAATTTACACTCAATCAGCGCGCCGCCCCGCAACTTATGTGGGGCGGCGTAATTTTTTTATTTTGCAAATTTGAAAACAATTCGCTAACTTGCATCGTATTAAACTTTTTGCATATGAATAATAGATTCACACATATTTTGGTTTTAATTGTATCGGTTTTGTTGCCGATATTCGCTTGTTATGCACTTACTCCCGAGGGCTACTACAAACGCACCGGAACAGGTGGATATGGAGTCAATAATGAAACAATGGAATGCCCCAATTGCGGCAAGATTATATATAAGACTGAAAGCCATATGTGCAAACGAAGTGGGAGTTCGTCATCATATTCGGGTGGAGGATCTTCTTCGAGTACCACTGTGACAGAATCTGACATTCGTGCCATGGAAGCAAAGAACCCTGACATGAAGATTAATCAGACGAGCTACACACCTGTAGATTACAATTCCGTGCAATATGGTGAGAATAGCAGTTCCAATAGCAATTCAGGCTATTACGATGGTAGTTCAATGGGATTCAGTTCAGGTTCTCACAAGAAGTCCAACAAGTTTTGGCGCGATATTGGCGGAATAATGCTCTTTATCGCGATAGTGGCGACTGTTATTTATATATGCAAATATTTATGGCGCAATTTTGTCAAACCCCGTCCGAGACCACTTAATGCGCAAAGAGCTACATCAAACGGTGTACAAAATAACCGGCAACACGTTACACCTGTCCGCACAGGTGTAAAAGCCCCGAGGGGTGCTGATACGTATGCTACTAAATTAAGGGAAGCATCCACTACATTGATAGGCAAGATGAAGGAATATGGAGACGAGTCGAAAGAAGCAATTGAGAAATTCAGCAATTCTGACAAAGTCAAAAAGGCCAAAGGCAAGATGCAATCTGCAATGAATGTAGCATCGGAAAAAATGCAGAAAGGAGCTAATACGGCTTCCGAAAGATTTAAATCGAAAGTCAGAAATTATCTTGCTGACACTACCGTGAGTCCGACTCAGCAAGTGAGTTCGATAGCAGATGAGATAAAGAAACTCGACGCACTCAGAAAATCAGGAGCAATCACAGATAGTGAATATAAGAAACTGAAGGCAAAGCTTCTGAAATAAGTGATTTGTATGTGCAATGTGCAGTTGTCGATACTCGTTGTATCACAACTTGGCAATGAGGCTGCCACAAAAGCATGCCACAATACCTAACACTACGCTAAATATTATGTAAAAAATAGATATAATAAGATCTCCTTGCTTTAACAACAGTAGATTGTCGTTGCAGAAAGTGGAGAAAGTGGTGAAGCCACCGCAAAGGCCGGCAGTAAGAAGGAGGCGAACTTCAGCGGAGAGATTAAATTTAGCTGAAAGTACATAGAATAAGCCGATAAGGAAACACCCCACAACATTGACCGAAAATGTGGCCCAAGGAAAATTATAAGGCACAATCCGCTCATGAAGCAAAATCTGAACGGCATAACGCAACACGCTACCTACTCCACCGCCTATGAATACTGCTAACAATTGTTTTAACATGGATATTTCAAAATCGCAATTACATATTGTTCAAATAACTCGAATAAACCAAGTCCCGATATAGGCTAAATATTTACAAGCCCATAGACTTATACATAGATTCAATACTTGTCAAATCAAGAGGGCCTTGAAGAGTTCCATCTTTTGCCTCATTTATAGCTTCTAAAGTCTCCTCGTTAGGTTCGTAGTAGACAGCATCCAATAGAATATCTTCCACCAACCTGTCAACACTTTTATTTTGAGACAGAGCCATCGCTTTGAGCCTTTCGACTAAGTCAATTGGCAATTGGAAAGTATATGTCTTTTTTAATAATTTTGAATCCATACCACAGTGTTTTATGATGCAAATTTACTAAATAAATAGTTGAATAGCAGATATTATTGTAGTAGCACATCGGTAGCACAATGGTAGCACAAATCGCGCTTGCATATGCTAATTTATGCAAATTTATGCTACTTTTGTTGCTCCCCGGAGGACTTTGGCAGACATTCGCGCTGCGCTATGTTGCTGATATAAAAGAAAAAAGGACTAATTTTCATTAGTCCTTTGGTAGTCGATCCGGGACTCGAACCCGAGTCTCCACCGTGAGAGGGTGGCGTGCTAACCGCTACACTAATCGACCGGTTTGCTGTAGGTCTTTCCCCTTTTGCGATGCAAAGTTAATACTATTTTTTGGTTCCACCAAATTTTCAGCAAACTTTTTTCATTATTTTTTTAATTTTTCTTCTTTCTCTCCTCTTTTATTGCTTCAAATAATTAAGCCAAACATATATATACCCCTATCATACAGTCAATTGCATTCCATCAAAGGCCGGATGAACATTTTTGGGCAATCTTGCCTCCAATTCGTGGTGTCTGCCTATTTCGTGGTTGAAGTGTGTAAGGTATGCTTCTTGGGGATTCACCTCTTCTATAAATTCGAGCGCTTCTGCAAGCGTAAAGTGCGAGAAGTGATCTCTGTCGCGAAGTGCATTAACAACAAGCGTGCGCACACCTTCGAGTTTGTTGAGTTCTGCCGGTTCTACGCTCTTGGCATCGGTGATATATGCGAAATCCCCTATCCTGAACCCAAGAATCGGTAACGGACCATGGTTAACGCGTATCGGCACTATCTTCACACCGTTCACTATAAAGGGGGAATCACCCACCACGTGCATATCGAATTTAGGCACACCGGGGTATGGATGCTCCCGGAAGCAGTATTCGTAATGCTTACGGAGCATTTTGTCGGCCTCATCATTAACATATAGGGGCAGATCGGCAGTTGCACAGAATGGGCGCAGGTCATCGATACCGCCTACGTGATCATAATGTGCGTGCGTTATCAGAACTGCATCGATGTCGTGCATATCCTGACTGAGCATCTGCTCACGGAAGTCAGGCGAAGGGTCTATCAGAAACGTCTGCCCCATGGTGCGCACTATTGCAGAGCATCTTGTACGCTTGTCCTTTTGGAAAGGTGATGTACACACCCTGCAAGCACATCCAATCTCAGGAATACCCTTTGAGGTGCCGGTGCCAAGTATAGTCACTTGCACGTGCGTATCAATATAATTGACTTCGGGTCGCAAGTCTATCAAAAACTTACGCCTCACAGCATCACTGACCCTTGTGGCCAAAGTGGCCACATCGCCGGCAGTGGCGTTGGAATCGTTGACAATGACAAGAGGCTGCTTATCGTATACCTTGGCGCCGCCGCACTTCGCTCCCTTCATGCCGGCGTGGTCAATAAGCCACGCTGCCGAAAGCTTGGTGTAATGGTCGCCTACCGGATGTCCTGCGAGCTCATGGCCAGTGAGAGCCTTAATCTCCTCAAGCTTGCCATTATGCACCACCGGATTCTTGAAGAAGCTGCCGGCACTCCCAATCAAGGCAGGATCGGGGAGTTTCGTGTTGCGCACACGCAACACCTCATCAGCCACCTGCCTCAACGTAGGATGATGACCGAGAGATTCACGCAAGTTAGCAAGAGGTCCATATTCGAGCGAACGGGGCACACCATCGGGGCGCAGCTTGAAAGAAACACGGAGCACGATGTAACGTCCACGACCCTCATGCTTAAAGAAACTGTCGCGATAACCAAACCTACACTCAGCAGCGAGGAATCGACAGGTTTTACGAGTGGAAAGGTCGAAGCACTCCACACTATGAATCACATCGCCGGCCTCCACGCCATATGCACCTACATTCTGCACCGGTGAAGCACCCACCTCCCCCGGTATACCGGCCAAGTTCTCCAATCCGGCCAATCCTTGCGATATGGTCCACTCCACGAAGTCAGCCCAGTTCTCCCCTGCCCCGGCGATTACAAACGCTGTGTCTGCATCCTTGTCATAACGAGTTATCCCCTTCACAGCCGAATGCAATACAAGGCCTTCGAAATCGTGTATGAAAAGCAGATTGCTTCCACCCCCAATCTGAAGCACAGGATTTTCCAAAAATTCCGGTTGGCGAGATATGTACACGAGCTCTCGTTCGGATTTGTATTCGGCAAAATAACGCGCCCTAACACTTATGCCGAAAGTAGTGAAACGGGTTATATCTACGTTCTCTTGAATAAGATTCATAAGTAATGAGTCATTTTAAATTTAAGTAACGAGTTTTTATTTGAATTTGCTTTGGCTTCTTTTTGCCACATTGAAAATTCCTCATCAGTTACATAGCCCGCTATGCGCCTTCTTCCGAATTTCCAATCTGACAAAAATAAGCACAAATCAAATTTAAAATGACTCATTACTTAATTAATAACAAATATCAAAGATTTCGAAAATTGACCAGAAGGCCATCTTGAAATTGCAGGTAAGAACCATCAGGATACTTCCAGACATCGAGCAGCGAGTCCCAATCATGTCCGGAAACTACATCAGAAGGGCCTCCGAGTGCAAGACGGCATTCCATCTTTGTCATCCCGTTAGCCACCTTGCCCTTGCATATTAAATTCCAGAATTCTTCGGATACGGAGGAATATTTGACACGAGGGTCCTCGAGCAGGAAAAGGGCGGAGAAAGTGCGGCTCTCATTGCCCGAAGGCCTACGGGAAACCGGATTCATGTACATTGAAGACACCACACCACCAGCAGTCCGGAAAACCACTTTCAGCGGGAAATATACATTGCCCGGGACAACCGATAGTATCGTGACCGGCCTGAACTTTTCACCATTCACCTTAGAGCCGTTGACATCGTACCACAGCCGTGAATTGGTCCACACCTTAGAAGAGCGAAGCAAAGAATCGGCAAGCTGCACCATGTCGAGGTCTATGAGCATAGGCATGTCGGAAGCAGAGAAGAGCGTATCTTCAACTACCCTCCTTCCCACGTTATACAGCATAGCGAGGGAATCGTTACTCAGCTCAATGACCGACACATTGCCTCCCCCGGGGGTCGTGGTTGAAGATATGCCTCTAAGTGTGAGCACCGCACCGGCAACGGAATCGACAGCCATGCCGTCAGACTTAAGGCTCCGAATATCATATGCAAGCGCAGCCTTATTGTCGGCTACAAGAAACCTCTTGCCTACACGCCACTTTGATATTGGCTGCGAAGTGATACGAGCACCCAGCAACTCCTCATCGGTTTTGCGTGAAAGCCGTTTATCTTCGCGCGACATCTTGATTGTCTTGGTACCTTCGATACCTGTGCTACATGCATTAAACACATATAAACAGCTAAACAAAAGCACGATACGCGCCACTACGAGATATTGTCTAAATAAAGTCATACACAAAATTAACTAAAATTTTGAAAAAACAGGGTAAAATATTTGGTAAATTAAAAAATATTATCTAACTTTGCACTCGCAAAACGGAAATGGCGGGATAGCTCAGTTGGTTAGAGCGTCGGATTCATAACCCGGAGGTCTCGAGTTCAATTCTCGATCCCGCTACTTTAAGAGAGTCAATTTTAGCAAATTGACTCTCTTATTTTATGCGGCAGACGGTCTGACTACCCCAATATCTGGGGTCAATGTAAAAATCCGGTTGAAATGTTAAAATAACATGAGTCATTGTTAAAAAATCATGCAGTCAATTTGGCAAGCCTGTAAAGGAAGAAAGGAATGTCCCTCACTCCCCTGAATTGATTCCTGAAAGCCTTGACTTTGGAGTTGAAGGATTCAGCAAAGGCATTAGTGTCCCTGTTGACAAAGAAATTGAGAATAGTCTGGTAATGGTTATGGAATGTATTGAGCACAGTCTGAAATGCCCCATAGTCCATTGCCTCAACGGCTTCATACCAACGAGCGAGTCTTGTACGTGCTACATCCACAGAAGATTTGCTGTTGTAGATTTTGGTCAACTCCTGCGCCAGCTGATATGCGTATCGCAGATCCGGGTAGTTCTCGAAGATTATCTCTGCGCGGAGTCGTTGGGTTTCAGTCCAGTTGACCTGATTCTTTGTCAGGATATGCTTTGCCCTGGCCAGAAGTTGCTTGCGGGTGTCACCGTTCCGGTATCTGAAAGGGACATAATCCCTTTTCTCTTCACGGCAACGCCTTATCTCCTCATTCTCAATGTCCCGTGCCATCCACCGGTAGGTAATGCGCAGGTCATCTATGGCTTCATAGAACAGACGCTGGACATGAAACCTGTCGTTTGTAAGATATGCGTTTGGAAAGACCTTGCGGGCAATCTTCATCATAGTTGGAGACAGATCAAGTGTAACTTCTCTGACTGTCTTGCGTTTACTGAGTCCTATTTTCTCCAGGACAGCTATTACAGCCTCTGCGTCAGTGCCTTTTACCATGGCAATCAATGTCCCGCGGCCTCCATGTCCTGAGGGATTGGTCACGACTGTATAGAGTTCCCCGCAGCTCAATGCCGTCTCGTCAATGCATACTACCGGACCTATATTGTGTTTGTAGAGAAGCCACTCTTGCGCGTGGTCAAGTTGGTTCCATTGCCTGAAATCACTGAAGATCTCCTTGTATTGGCGCGACAGGTTGGGGCCGTTGACCCCATAGTGGTATCCAATCGAATTTATGCTTTCCGCCGTTTTGTCAATCTTCTCCTTTTAAAAAAGCCACGAACTCCGGGGTCAGGCGAGTCCCTCCCTCTGCCAGTTCGTAGTCGTAGGTGAAGATGCTTCCGTCTTCTGTATCACGCCATTTACGTCGCCTTACATGAAGATACACTGCCTTGCCTCGTATGGGAAAATCCTGGATTATCCTCTCTTCCGTGAATCCATACTCCCTTACCGTCCCTTTCTTATAATCTTCGCGTGACTGGTAGCCCCGCTCATCAAGCCAATAGTCCAATTGTGTCCCGGACTCCTTGAAATCCATGAACTCGAAATTTTCCGTTATTATATCCGGAAAGATGGTTTTTAGTACTTGCCATTGTTTCATTCTGCAAATTTACCTATTTTTTTGTAAAAATTTTAACAACATACTTTTTACATTGACCCAATATCTGTTGTCGACGTGGACGCGCAAAAGCGCGTCCCTACCGGATGACGCGTCGCTCAATATGAAGTCGCTGTGCCCTCCCTTTGTGCTATGCAACGTCGCTAAGCAATTTTTAATTTTTAATTCTTAATTCCTAATTCTTTTGTGATGGCTGGCGGTGCCGGCCACCACAAAAAATAAATCCGGGTGTCCTTTCGGGCATCCGGATTTATTAGTCTGATGAAGTCTGAGATTACTCAGCAGCAGCTTCAGCCACCTCAGCATCAGCTGCGGCACTTTCAGCCTCGAGAGCAGCCTTGGCAGCAGCCTCTTCGGCAGCGAGCAATTCAGCTTTCTTCTTAGCCACTTCTTCACCCTTGGCACGGTTCTTCACCACCTCGGCGTCAAAACGGGCCTTAGCAGCAGAAGCTGCCTCAGAAGCCAACTTAGCCTTGGTAGCATCGACAGCCTTGGTGCGGTCGGCCATCCAAGCATCGAAACGACGCTGAGCCTCCTCTTCGGTGAACGCACCCTTCTTCACACCGCCACGGAGATGCTTCATGAGCATCACACCCTCCTTGGAGAGGATAGAACGGACGGTGTCGGTAGGCTGAGCGCCAGTTTCCACCCAATACAAAGCACGGTCGAAGTCTAAACTTATTGTAGCAGGATTAGTGTTCGGATTATAAGAAC
>CAJUIJ010000107.1 GCA_910586175.1 uncultured Muribaculaceae bacterium
ATCAAAGTTAGCCTCGACGCAGTGGACGCGCATAAGCGCGTCCCTACAACAATTTGATTTTCATTTGGATGTGTAGCTTCGAAAGTAGGGACGCGCTTTTGCGCGTCCAATGAGGTGAAGGCAATGTCTCAACTCTAATTTAGCGACATTCTTTTTAATTTTTAATTAAGACCCCAAAGACCTTAAAACTCAATAATATATGACAAAGAAAATAACCTTAATGGCATTGGCAGCATTAGCGGCAGTGCCGCTAAGCGCACGCCACACCGAGACGCTCAACGGCATATGGCGCTTCGCAGAAGTAGACTCCACCGGACATCAGAGCGCCTGGCAAAATGTCAGGGTGCCCCACGACTGGGCTATCCACAAACCATTCTCACGCGACAATGACCTGCAGCGCGTAGCTGTGGAACAGAATGGTGAAACAGAGAAAACCGAGAAGACCGGCCGCACAGGCGGCCTCCCCTATATGGGCAGAGGCGTGTATACCACCGACTTCGAAGTGGCCGACACCGCCGGCCAAGTGTTCTCGCTCATTTTCGATGGAGCCATGAGCAACCCACACGTGGAAGTGAATGGGAAAAAAGTGGGACACTGGGCCTACGGCTACAACAGCTTTCACCTCGATCTCGCGCCGGGGGTAATACGCCCCGGACTCAACACCGTGACCGTAAGCCTCGAGAACAAGCCGGAATCATCACGCTGGTATCCCGGCGCCGGACTCTACCGCAACGTGCACCTCCTCTCCACCTCCAAGATACACATACCGGTGTGGGGCACATACGTCACCACCCCCGACGTGAGCGCCACCGAGGCATCGGTGAAACTCGAGATGAAAATAGATGGTGCCAACAAGGGTGAGGCCGTGCGTGTCAACACCGAGATAATCTCACCGCAAGGCAAGGTAGTGGCCACCAACGATGTGCTCTACCACTCACATGGCCAGCCATTCACACAGAACTTCCTCGTGGAGCATCCCGACCTGTGGGACACCGAGAACCCCGCGCTCTATACCGCACGCACCGTGCTGAGCGTGGATGGCAAGGAAGTGGACCGCTACGATACCCGCTTCGGCATCCGCAAGATAGAATATATACCGGAGCGTGGCTTCTTCCTTAACGGTAAGCGCACGATGTTCAAGGGAGTCTGCAACCATCACGACCTCGGTCCGCTCGGAGCGGCAGTCAACACCGCCGCACTCCGCCACCAGATAGAACTGCTCAAAGAGATGGGGGCCAACGCCATACGCACCTCGCACAATATGCCCGCGCCGGAACTCGTGGCACTCTGCGACGAGATGGGTATGATGATGATGATAGAACCGTTCGACGACTGGGGCTTCCGACCTAAGAGCAAGAATGGCTACGGCTCAATATTCAAGCAATGGGCCGAGAAGGATATGGTCAACATGCTGCACCAATACCGCAACTCCCCCTCCGTGGTGATGTGGAGCATCGGCAACGAGGTGCCCTCACAGTGGGGACCTGACGGCATATCCGAACTTGAGATGCTTCAAGGCATCTGCCATCGCGAAGACCCGACCCGACCCGTGACCTGCGGCATGGACCAGATAAGCTCCGTGCTCGACAACGGCTTCGCTGCTGCCCTCGACATCCCCGGCTTCAACTACAAGCCTATGTTCTACAAGCGTGCATATGAAGTGTTGCCGCAAAAGCTGGTGCTCGGCACTGAGACAGCCTCCACAGTGTCGTCGCGCGGAGTATACATGTTCCCGCTCGACCTCAAGGCCCCCGGCATGCACGACAACAACCAGAGTTCCTCTTACGACACCGAATATTGCTGGTGGAGCAACATACCTGAACTCGACTTCCAGGCCGATGAGGACTGGCCTTGGTTTATCGGACAATTCGTATGGACCGGCTTCGACTATCTCGGAGAGCCAACACCATACGACACCGACGCATGGCCAAGCCACAGCAGCCTTTTCGGCATAATAGACCTCGCATCGCTCCCCAAGGACCGCTATTGGCTTTACCGCTCGCAATGGAACACCACCTCACCCACCCTCCACATCCTGCCCCACTGGACATGGCCCGGACGTGAAGGCCAGACCACACCCGTGATGGTCTATACCTCATATCCGGCGGCCGAACTTTTCGTGAACGGCAAATCGATGGGCATAAAGAGAAAGAACCCCGGTATCAAGGCCGAGAGTGTGGCCGACGACGTGAAGAACTACGACGACATATCCGCCACCAAGATGGAGGCCTCGCGCCGTGCATTAGACCGCTACAGGCTCATATGGGATGACGTGGTATACGAACCCGGCACAGTCAAGGTGGTGGGCATAGACGCCAACGGCAACCGTGGCGAAGAGGCAGAAGTTGTGACTGCCGGCAAGCCCACACACATAGTGCTCTCAGCCAACCAAAAGAGCATAAAGGCAGACGGCAATGACCTGGTGTATGTGACAGTGCAGGTGGCCGACAAGAATGGCAATATCGTTCCGACCGACAACCGACTTGTGAAATTCAAGGTGAGCGGAGCGGCAGAATTTCTCGCCACAGCCAACGGTGACCCAACTTGCCTGCTGCCGATGGATGCACCGGCGATGAACCTCTTCTCAGGGGCAGCGACCTGCATCTTGAGGGCATCGAAGACACCCGGCACAGCTAAGCTGACCGTAAGCGCCCCGGGTGTGAAATCTGCCACCATCGATATTCAAGTGAAATAAAGTCCTTAAAGTCCTTAAAGTCCTTAAAGTCCTTAAAGTCCTTAAGGTCCTTAAGGTCTAAAAAAAAGCGGTGCAACTTGGTTGCACCGCTTTTTTTGGTCATCATGACATTATGTCAAAATGACATTATGTCAAAATGACATTATGTCATGATGACATTATGTCATGACGTTATTTTACTGGTTTTTGCCGCAGCAGTTTTTATATTTCTTTCCGCTTCCGCAAGGACATGGGTCATTGCGGCCGATTTTCGGGCCTGCCTTGGCGGGAGCTGCCTTGCGGGGAGCCGAGGCTGCACGGCCCGCATTCTGGGCTGCGAGACGCTGAGCGGCCTCTCCCTCATAGGTTTCGTGGGTAGTGCTGTAATTCGCATAAGGGTTGGGCATAGCGCGTCCGGCACCATGTGTTATGCTTGCATTGCGCGGGGCGGCATATGCTGCCGCACGCTTACGTTGCTCCTCCTGCTCTGCAAGCTGCTGCTGACGAGCCTGCTCAGCCGCCTTTGCCTCCTCATAGTCAGGCACCGCCAGACGACCGCGCATAAGCGTGGACACAGACTTCGAATTCATCTCCCAGAGCATCTTCTTCCAAAGCTCGAAAGCCTCGATCTTATATATCACCAGCGGGTCTTTCTGCTCGTAAGTGGCATTCTGCACATTGCGGCGCAATTCATCCATCTCACGCAACTGCTCCTGCCAGCAAGAGTCGATGCTCGAAAGAAGCACAGCCTTCTCCCACGACTTGGCGAGGGGCTTGCAACCGTCGTTGTAGCACTGCTCTATATCGGCACGGATATTGAACATGCGTCGGCCATCGGTCATAGGCACACCCACAGGGCCGCGTGCACCGCGCTCCTCCACAAATTCCTTGATATAAGGATATGCACCCTGGGCAAGTTTCTCCTTCTTGCGGGCCATATTCTCCATGGCTGCCTCGGCGAGACGGTCGGCAATCTCCTCCTTCTCGAGCTTGGCAAACTCCTCAGCAGTGAAGGGCACCTCTATTGCGAACGTGCGGTTCACCTCCTCGGAGAACTCGTTGAAATCAGCATTGGCATTAGATGCGAGGTCAGAAGCGAGTTCGTAGACCATGTTGGCAATATCGACACCGATACGCTCACCCTTCAGCGCATTCTGACGGCGTGAATAGACACCGTTACGCTGGGCATTCATGACATCATCATACTCCACGAGGCGCTTACGTATGCCGAAGTTATTCTCCTCCACGCGCTTCTGTGCATTCTCGATACTCTTGGTGACCATCGGGTTCTCGAGCATCTCACCCTCCTTGAAGCCGAGGCGGTCGAGCATCTTCACAACGCGTTCGTTGGCGAAGAGGCGCATCACCTGGTCTTCAAACGATACGAAGAACACGGAGCTGCCCGGGTCACCCTGACGGCCGGCACGACCACGCAACTGGCGGTCCACACGGCGGCTTTCATGACGCTCAGTACCGATGATGGCGAGACCACCGGCTGCCTTGACCTCGGGCGAGAGCTTGATGTCGGTGCCTCGACCGGCCATGTTGGTGGCGATGGTCACTGTGCCTGTCTGGCCGGCGCGTGCCACGATGTCAGCCTCCTGCTGGTGCAACTTGGCGTTGAGCACCTGATGCTCTATCTTGCGAAGCTTAAGCATCTTGGAGAGGAGTTCGGAAATCTCGACCGAAGTGGTACCCACGAGCACCGGACGACCGGCCTTCACCATATCCTCCACTTCCTGAATCACGGCGGCATACTTCTCCTTCTTCGTGCGGTACACGCGGTCGTTCATGTCGTCGCGAATTACCGGACGGTTGGTAGGAATCTCGATAACATCGAGCTTGTAGATATCATAGAACTCTCCCGCTTCGGTCATAGCCGTACCGGTCATACCGGCCAACTTACGATACATGCGGAAATAATTCTGGAGCGTGATAGTGGCATAAGTCTGGGTGGCAGCCTCAACCTTCACACCCTCCTTGGCCTCGATGGCCTGGTGCAGACCATCGCTATAGCGGCGACCCTCCATGATACGGCCGGTCTGCTCATCCACAATCTTAATCTTATTGTCGTCGATCACATACTCCACATCCTTGTCGAAAAGCGTATACGCCTTCAGCAGCTGGTTCACAGTGTGCAGACGCTCAGCCTTGATGGAGTAGTTCTGGAGCAAGTTGTCCTTGGTCTCCTGCTTCTGCTCGGGAGTCAGCTCCTCATTTTCGACAGCCGAGAGCTGGGCTGCTATGTCGGGCATGATGAAGAAGTCAGGGTCGGACGTGGTGCCGGTGAGCACCTCTATACCCTTGTCGGTAAGCTCGATGCTATGGTTTTTCTCATCAATGACGAAATAAAGAGGCTCCACAGCCTTCGGCATCTCACGGTTGTTATCCTGCATATACTTGGCCTCCACCTTGAGCATCAACGGCTTGATACCCTCTTCGCTGAGATAGCGGATAAGCGGGCCATGCTTGGGGAGAGCCTTGTAGACGCGGAATAGCGCGAGGCCACCCTCCTCGGTGTTGCCGGCGGCAATCTTCTCCTTCGCCTCGAGCAGAAGCTGCTGGGCGAGCTTACGCTGCGCGTTTACCACCTTCTCCACATTGGGTTTGAACTCATTGAACATCTGGTCGTCACCCTTGGGCACAGGGCCTGAGATGATGAGCGGTGTGCGGGCATCGTCGATAAGCACGGAGTCCACCTCGTCGACAATTGCATAATAATGCACGTCGCGCTGCACGAGATCAGACTCCTGCGTAGCCATATTGTCGCGCAGGTAGTCGAAGCCGAACTCATTGTTGGTTCCGAAAGTGATATCGCCCGCATAAGCCTGGCGGCGGTCTTCACTGTTGGGCTCGGTCTTGTCGATGCAGGCCACAGACAGGCCGTGGAACATATAAAGCGGACCCATCCACTCCGAGTCACGCTTGGCGAGGTAATCATTGACAGTCACCACATGCACACCCTCGCCCGTAAGGGCATTGAGGAATACAGGGAGAGTAGCCACAAGGGTCTTACCCTCACCAGTGGCCATCTCGGCAATGTTGTTGGTCACCTTATCGCCGTTCATCACGCCATGGAGCACCATACCTCCGATGAGCTGCACATCATAGTGCTGCATATCCCACTTCAGCAGGTTGCCACCGGCTACCCACTCATTCTTATATATGGCCTTGTCGCCCTCGATACTCACAAAATCGCGGCCTTCGCCGGCGAGCTTGCGGTCAAAATCGGAAGCAGTCACCTCTATTGTGGGGTTATCCTTGAAACGGCGAGCAGTCTCCTTGACAACGGCAAACACCTCAGGGAGGTTCTTGTCGAGGTCGCGTGCATACTGCTTGAACATCTCCTCGCGGAGATCATCTATTTTCTTCCAGAGGGGTTCACGCTCATCATACTCGAGGGTCTCGATTTGGGCGCGAATGTCGGCCATCTGCTTCTTATATTCGGCAGCATTGCCGCGCACTTCATCGCGGATACGGTCTATGCGGGCACGGAGTTCATCGTTAGAGTCGTTCTGTAGCTGCTCTGTGATGGGGTTTATCTCGTTTTTGAGGCGATTCCAGAGGGGGCGCACCGCGCGCTCCGACTGATTGCCAAAGATTTTCTTAAGTATATTATTGAACATCAGTTTTTTAGTTTTAGTTAGTTTTAGTTAGCTTTAGTTAGCTTTGATAGGGCCAATAGGGCTAATAGGGCTAATAAGTTCTATTAGGCCTATTAGGCTTATTCGACCTATTAGGCTTAATAGGCTTATTAGGCCTATTCGACTTATTCGGCCTATCCGGCCTACTTCAGGGGTAAGGCTCTCGCCTTGGCGCCGTTGGGGGCCCTTATCCGGAGGGCGCCGCTCAGCGTCGGGGCGAGGCGCACTGCCTCCACTGTGGTATTGATGGTCTCGGCCTTCAGGCCGGGAGCCTTTATAAAGGCCGGGGTCATCGATGCAGACTCGCGGGTCTGCTTGGTGACCGTAGGTGTCTGCTCATCGTAGACAACATCCCAGCCCGGTATAAATCGCAATATGATGTCGCCGCAACTTTTCGGGTCGAGTGCGAGGCGCAAGCCCTCATACTCGGCAGTCGGCGAAAGAAGATCATTCAGGGTAAGTGCTTCCGACACCCCGCTCATCTTGGCGATGAAAGAGCGGGCATCTTCCACCACACGGTCGCCATCCACACCCGGACGGTCAAGGGCCTGTGGTGAGAAGAACACCTGACCATCGCGTATGGTGGTGACATATTCGGCACTGCCGAAGCGGGCCGAGAGGTAAGAATTCAGAAGCGAACGTGCTCGGCGGGCAGAAAATTCGCCACCGGGCATACGGTATTTCGGTTCGGTGGCTACAGCATCGTCGAAATATCCTGTGCCAGTGAGCCAGATCACGGAATTACCGGCTCCAACGGCCTTATCGACAGCCTGTAGCAGACGTCCTATCTGGGCATCAAGTCGCAGATAAGAGTCGGTAAGCTCCGTGCGGGTCTGCCCGTCGGAGGTATATTTGAAAGGTGCGAGCGTATATGCCACATTGAGCATATCGGTCTCACCCGGAGTCTTGCCTAAGTTGAGATTGGAGAGAATATCGAGAGCCGCATCAGTCACCTCACGGTTGGATAGCGGAGAGGCGGCAAATTTCTTATATGCGTCGCGGTCCTGTCGGGAGAAAGTATACTTGAACGGTGCGAGACGCTTATGCTGAGGGAGCGATGGCACACCTGCGAGCATGGCCGAAGGTCGCCACACCATCGTGTCGATGCGCTGCGAGAGAGGAGTGCGGAGATTGCGCGAGGTTATGGCACCCGGCAGGGAGCCGTAATAAGATGTGGTGGCCCAGTTGCCCGACGAGTTGTTCATCCACACGGCACCCGTGCCGGCATGTCCGGTGAGTATTATGGCCTGCTGCGGGTCCATCGCCACCGACCATACACGCGCATTGCCGCCGGAGTCCATCACGAGTTCGTCGGCCACGGTGCTGAGTTGCAGTGCGGCAGGCGAGAATGAGTCGTTGGTTATGGTGGAGCCGGCAGGTTTGGCGAGAGGGGGACGCTGCGAGCCGCCGGGTATGGAGGCATCGAAGAGCGTGGCCGAAGGCACACCCGTCTGCGAGGGATAAGCTCCGGTGCAGAGAAGCGCGGTGGCCGAAGCAGCGTCGAGCGGCATAGCCTTGAAATCGACATCGCGCATATACACACCGTCAGCGAGCAACGATTTGAATCCTTGCTCACCGAAGTAGCTTTGCAGCAGCTCTATGTAGTCGGTGCGTAGCTGGTCAACGACTATTCCGACGACCAGTCTTGGCCGTCCGGCCTCGACTTGAGCGAGGGCGTTTATCGCCACTAACGAAACCAGCACCGAGGTTGCCAACCTCTTCATTATAAGTATAACTTTGTTTTGTGTGCAATATTGCGTAGCAGATTGCCATGAATAGTGTGATGCACATGAGAGGGAAGAACGCAGCGTTCGCGCTCTGCGCCTGCATGGGCCATACTATCAGCAATATGGTAAGGATAATTATATTCACATAGGCCATTGCCAATGTGGGGGCCCTGAGCGAACGGCGGAACCATACGCCCACGGCGAGGATAAGCTGCAACGGATTGAGCCAAAGGAGCAGCAGATTGGGGGCAGTTGCCTCATGCTCGCTCACGA
>CAJUIJ010000108.1 GCA_910586175.1 uncultured Muribaculaceae bacterium
GCGCTATAGTGTCATTGATAGAAGCGTCGATAAGGAGCTGCTTGTGAAGCGCCTCCTCTGATGTGCTGGTAAGCTGTGTCACTGCGATAATCAATGGACGTGTGCCATCCTCGCGACCCTCCTTAAGACCCTCAAGTGCAGCGCGCATCATCTCTATCGTACCGGCCGCATGCACATTGACCATGTCAACATCAAGACGCGACAGCACTTTCATCGCTTTCTTCACAGTGTTGGGTATATCATGAAGCTTCAGATCGAGAAATATCTTATGGCCACGTTTGCGAAGCTCACGGACAATTTCTGGACCACCGGCATAGAAAAGCTCCATGCCTATCTTGATAAACGGCTTCTCATCCTTGAACTTGTCAAGAAACTCGAGGGTAGCCTCAGGCGTTGCGAAGTCGCACGCTATTATCACATCTCTCTTCATATATTTTTAGGTATTATGTCTGAATTATGTATCCCTAAATATAATTATGTATCCTTAAATATTAAGAGTAACGTAATTATATTATAGCATTGAAGTTGCCTTCTCCTGCTTGGACGCGCAAAAGCGCGTCCCTACGTTCTGAACGCTACAACTAAATAAAAATCATGTCATTGTAGGGACGCGCTTCTGCGCGTCCGTCACGTCCGGTGCGTCAACACAAACTTACACACCCCTATGACTTTCATTTCAATTGTTAATTTAGTAACTTAGAAATATAAATGTTAAAGTTCACGCAGCGAGTTTATGCCATATTTGGCCATGGCAGCGGGGAGCGCCTCTATAATGTCGCGGCAAGCCCAGGGATTGATAAGGTTGGCGGTACCTACCTCCACTGCCTTGGCTCCGGCCATCATCATCTCAAGCACATCCTCTGCACTGTTCACGCCGCCACATCCTATCACCGGTATGCTGCAAGCGTTGCTTACCTGATAGACCATCCTTACTGCAACCGGAAACACCGCCTGACCGGAAAATCCGCCCATCACGTTGGCCACCACCGGCTTGCGTGTCTTCAAGTCGATACGCATACCGAGCATGGTGTTGATAAGACAAAGTCCATCCGCGCCTGCGTCTTCGGCTGCCTTGGCTATCTCCACGATATCGGTGACATTGGGAGTGAGCTTTATCACCAACGGCAACGTTGTGACTTTCTTGACGGCAGTCACAACCTCAGCCACCGATTTCGCGCTTGTGCCGAAACTCATGCCGCCGCCATGCACGTTGGGGCAACTCACGTTAAGCTCGATTATCTCCACCTGCTTCTCGCCTGTAATCTTGCGACAGCACTCGGTGTATTCATCTATTGCGAAACCGCTGATATTTGCTATGATGGGTCCATGAAACACCTCGCGCATCTTGGGCAGTTCCTCAGCTATCACGGCATCTATGCCGGGGTTCTGGAGTCCTACCGAATTAATCATGCCGGCCGTACACTCAGCCACCCGTGGCAGAGGATTACCGAAACGTGGATGCAGCGTAGTGCCCTTGAACGATATCGAACCAAGTATATCCACATCATAATAGTCAGTCATGCCATAGCCGTAACCGAAACAACCGCTGGCGGGAATAACAGGGTTTTTCAACTCCACGCCGGCCACCTCCACAGCAAGCGGATTAGCTAAAGTATCCTTCTTGTTCACTTCCATATCAAATCCTCCTTATCAAACACCGGACCATCCTTGCATATGCGCTTGGCCCCGTTGCGGTTTTCAATAGAACAGCACATGCACACACCAAACCCGCAGGCCATCCTCGCCTCGAGACTCACCTGACCGGGTATGCTGAGTTGTGAGCAGAGTGCCTTGAGCATCGGCAGCGGACCGCAGGCATAGAAGTAGTCGCTATCGATATTCTCCACCTTCATCACATCGGTCACAAATCCTTTCTGACCATATGAGCCGTCGACTGTGGCCACATAGAATGGCACATCAAGATTCTCAAACTGCTCGATCATAATCATGCGGTCATCGGAGTTGAAACCCAAGATTACAGTGGGGAGTATATCCTTTTCCAATAGATTTTTGGCAAGACTGTAGATGGGAGGGCAACCTACACCACCACCCAACAGCACCGGACGTTCGCCACATTTCGACATGTCGAAGCCATTGCCGAGTGCCGGCAACACATCGAGCACATCTCCCTGCTTGAGCTTAGACAACGCGTCAGTGCCATGCCCCACCACATCATAGACAATGGTGAGCATATCGCCCTGTATATCGCAGACCGATATGGGGCGACGAAGCGTGAAGCCGGGCACAGCGATGTTGACAAATTGCCCCGGAGCCGTGAAGTGACCGGTGGGACCCTCAAGAAGCATCATCATGGTGTTCTTGCCGATCCATCGGTTGTCGGCCACTACATATCTCGTATCAATATTTTCTTGAATCATATGCTATCTTTCCGTTGGCAATGGTATACATCACCTTGCCTTTAAGTTTGTTATGGAGAAATGGCGTGGACTTACCCTTGCTGAGAAACATCTCCGGCACCACCTCAAACTCTTCGTTGAAGTCGACCACTGCGAGATCTGCCCGTGCACCAATCTCTATATCACCCTCTATGCCGAATATGCGCCGGGGTGAATACGCCATAAGCTCTATCATGCGTGCGAACGTTATATGTCCCGGCATCACTGCATATGTATACACGGCCGGAAGTGAGAGTTCGATACCGGTAACACCCATGGCGCTCTTATCCAGCCCCCGGCTCTTCTCGTCTGCGCTATGGGGTGCATGGTCTGATGCGATGCAGTCGATGGTACCGTCGGCCACCCCACGCAGCAGGGCTTCCTTATCTTCGCGACCTCGCAGCGGCGGGTTCATCTTGAAGCGTCCATCTTCCTGCAGATCTTCCTCGCAGAAGGCGAGGTAATGTGCTCCGGTCTCGCATGTGACAGGAAGGCCTTCGGCCTTGGCACGGCGCACCAGCTCCACACTCTCCTTGGTGGAGACATGGCATATATGCAGACGACATCCGGTGGCACGCGCCAACTCTATGTCTCGTTCCACCTCGCGCCATTCGCTCTCGGAGCATATGCCGCGATGGCCATGCTCCTTGGCATAGGCACCATCGTGTATGTAACCGCCACGAAGCAACTCATTGACCTCGCAATGCGCGGCAAGCACCTTGCCGGTCTTCGCTATGCCGGCCATGGCCTCGCGCATCACACCGGCATCCTGCACTCCTGTGCCGTCGTCGGAGAAGCCTGCCACCTTGTCGGCCATTGCCGCATAGTCCACAAGTTCATTGCCCATGCGAAGTTTCGTTATAGTGGCATATGGCAACACCTCTATGCAAGCGTCACGCTCAATCATGTCGAGCTCTTGCTGAAGATGCTCCGGGGTATCGGGAGCCGGATTCAGGTTGGGCATTGGACAAACAGTGGTGAATCCTCCATGAGCAGCCGCCAACGAGCCGTCGGCAATCGTCTCTTTGTAAGAATACCCAGGCTCACGCAAATGCACATGCACATCTACCAAACCGGGAATCACGCTTGCTCCCTCGGCATCAATCACATCCTCTTCGTCCTCAGGCACAATGCCATCGGCAATGTTTTCTATCTTGCCTTCACTGACCCTTATGTCGACTTGACGGAAGCCTTCATTGAGCCATACTTGCCCATTCTTTATTACCATCAGATTTTTTCTATTAAAATTCCTGCCAGCTCTTGATCTCGATATCGTCGGGGCTCAGAGTGCAGAATGCCTTGATAAATGCCGAAGCCAAGCGGGCGTTGGTAATCAGCGGGATGTTGCGGTCTATGGCCGTGCGGCGTATGCGGTAACCGTTGGTCACTTCCTTGGCACTATGATTGCGCGGCACATTCACCACAAAGTCGATCTCATGATTGTCGA
Organism: uncultured Muribaculaceae bacterium; assembly: GCA_910586175.1. GTDB lineage: Bacteria > Bacteroidota > Bacteroidia > Bacteroidales > Muribaculaceae > Lepagella. The sequence continues at coordinate 3,844 of CAJUIJ010000108.1, forward strand.
GCATATCCACAGCCTTAGGTGTACCCTCCTCATCGGGCCAGTACACACGGGTGTTCTCTATGCCGTTCTCCGTGAGGTGACGGCTTGTGCCGTCGGTGGCGTAAAGTTCATAACCTTTCTGACGCAACAGCTTGGCAGCTGCCAGCATGTCGGCTTTCTGCTTGCCGTTGCCGGTGGAGAGAAGCACGCGCTTCTCAGGCACCCTCTGACCCACCGAGAGCATAGAGGTGAGCAATGCAGCACGGGCATCCTCGCCAAGACATCCCACTTCGCCGGTCGACACCATGTCGACACCGAGCTTCGGGTCGGCCTTCTGCAGGCGATTGAACGAGAACTGGCTCGCCTTCACACCCACATAGTCGAGGTCGAACACACTCTTGTCCGGTTTGCTTACCGGCAATCCGAGCATGATACGGGTGGCAAGCTCTATGAAGTTTATCTTAAGCACCTTGCTCACGAAGGGGAAGCTTCGTGATGCACGCAGGTTGCATTCTATCACCTTGATATCATTATCGCGGGCGAGGAACTGTATGTTGAACGGCCCACTGATGTTGAGCTGTTTGGCAATCTTCTTCGAAATCTTCTTGATGCGGCGGGCTGTCTCAACATAGAGTTTCTGGGGCGGGAACTGTATGGTGGCGTCACCTGAGTGAACACCGGCAAACTCCACATGTTCCGAAATGGCATAAGCGATAATCTCTCCATTCTGAGCCACCGCATCCATCTCCACCTCCTTGGCATGCTCCAGGAACTGGCTCACTACCACAGGGTGACGCTTCGACACATTGGCAGCCAATTTGAGGAATGTCTCAAGCTGCTCGCGGTCATAGCAAACGTTCATCGCCGCGCCAGAGAGCACATACGATGGACGCACCAGCACCGGGAAGCCCACCTTATCGACAAACTTGTTGATATCATCCATTGAAGTCAAGGCACTCCATTCGGGCTGGTCCACACCTATGCGTCCGAGCATTGCCGAGAATTTCTCACGGTCCTCTGCATTGTCGATGCTCTGTGCGCTTGTGCCGAGGAGATTCACACCCTGCTCGTCGAGCTTGAGGGCAAGGTTGTTGGGTATCTGACCACCCGTAGAGACCACCACTCCGTGAGGTGTCTCAAGGTCTATGATGTCGAGCACGCGCTCAAATGTCAATTCGTCGAAATAGAGACGGTCGCAGATGTCATAGTCGGTCGACACAGTCTCCGGATTGTAGTTGACCATCACCGAACGATAACCCTCCTTGCGGATTGTCTCCAATGCCTGGACTCCACACCAGTCAAACTCCACCGAGCTTCCGATGCGATAAGCACCCGAACCGAGCACCACCACCGACTTGTGGTCATGCTCATAAGCGATATCATTGTGATTACCGCCATAGGTGAGATACAGATAGTTGGTGGCTGCGGGGAACTCGCCGGCAAGCGTGTCAATCTGCTTCACGCAAGGCACTATGCCGAGAGCCTTGCGGCGGTCGCGCACCTTTAGGCATGCCTTCTCTATATCCATCTCATTCTCCATGCCGATGGCACGTGCCACCTGGAAGTCGGAGAAGCCCATCTTCTTGGCCTTACGGAGCAGCTTGGAGGGCAAAGCCTCGAGGCCACCTGCCTCGCGAAGGTCGCGTGCTGTCTCATGGATTCCCTTAAGTTTCTCCAAGAACCAACGGTCTATCTTGGTGAGGTCATGTATCTGATCTACGGTATAACCGTTATCAAATGCTTTCTCTATCACAAATATGCGTTTGTCGGTAGGAGCATGGAGCGCACCGTCGATATCATCTATTTCGAGTTCCTTATTCTCCACGAATCCATGCATGCCCTGGCCAATCATGCGGAGACCTTTCTGAATTGCCTCCTCAAATGTGCGGCCTATCGCCATAACCTCGCCCACCGACTTCATCGATGACTCGAGTTCACGGTTCACACCATGGAACTTACCGAGGTCCCAACGCGGTATCTTGCACACGCAATAGTCAAGTGCCGGCTCAAAGAATGCGGTGGTGGTCTTTGTCACGGAGTTCTTCAAGTCAAACAGACCGTAACCGAGACCAAGCTTGGCTGCCACGAATGCCAACGGATATCCGGTGGCCTTGGATGCAAGGGCCGACGAACGCGACAGACGTGCATTCACCTCAATCACACGGTAATCTTCCGAGTCAGGACAAAGGGCAAACTGCACGTTGCACTCACCCACTATGCCTATATGACGGGCTATGCGTATTGAAAGCTCGCGAAGCTTATGATATTCTGAATTGCTCAGTGTCTGCGAGGGGGCCACCACGATACTCTCGCCGGTGTGGATGCCGAGCGGGTCGAAGTTCTCCATGTTACAGACGGTGATACAGTTGTCGAAGCTGTCGCGCACCACCTCGTATTCCACCTCTTTCCAACCCTTGAGGCTCTTCTCCACCAGCACCTGCGGTGAGAAGGAGAATGCTTTCTCGGCGAGTTTAATGAGCTGCTCGGCATTATCGCAGAAGCCCGATCCGAGACCTCCGAGCGCATATGCAGCACGCAGAATCACCGGATACCCGAGCTGCTCGGCTGCCTTGAGCGCATCCTCCTTGTTGTCGCAAGCCACTGAGTCGATGGTCTTCACATCTATCTCGTTGAGTTTCTCCACGAATATCTCACGATCCTCGGTGTCGATAATCGACTGCACCGGGGTGCCGAGCACCTTGAGGTTATACTTATCGAGCACGCCTTTGTGAAACAGCTCCACGCCACAGTTCAGAGCAGTCTGGCCTCCGAATGCGAGCATGATGCCCTGCGGACGCTCACGCGCTATCACCTTCTCCACGAAGTCGGGGGTAACCGGTAAGAAATATATATGGTCGGCTACACCTTCCGAAGTCTGCACTGTAGCGATATTGGGGTTGATCAGCACAGTCTCTATACCCTCCTCACGCAATGCCTTAAGAGCCTGGCTACCCGAATAGTCAAACTCTCCGGCCTCTCCTATCTTCAATGCGCCCGATCCGAGCACAAGCACTTTCTTTATTGTTTCGTCATTATTCATGATAACATCTTTGTTATGTTGTGACAGGCGACTGTGTGTCAACCCAACAGGTTTACAAAATCATCAAAAAGGAACTCCGTGTCGACAGGTCCGCCCGAAGCCTCGGGGTGGAATTGCGACGAATACCAAGGCTTGCTCTTGTGGCGGATACCCTCATTGGAGCCGTCGTTCATATTGGTGAAATATGGTTCCCATCCCTCACTGAGCGTGCTGGGGTCTACCGCGAAGCCATGGTTCTGGCTGGTGATGAAGCAGCGGTTGGTGCCCTCCATGCGCACGGGCTGGTTGTGAGAGCGATGACCGTACTTGAGCTTATAGATGCCTGCGCCGGCAGCCTTGGCGAGAAGCTGGTTGCCCATGCAGATGCCCATAAGCGGACGTGTCTCTGACTCGTTGCTGATAAACTTGCGGATATTCTCCACTGCCTCAACGCATTGCTCGGGGTTACCCGGACCGTTCGAGATGAAGAGGCCGTCAAACTGCATGCCGTTGAAATCATAGTTCCATGGCACTACGGTCACCTCCACGCCCCGGTTGAGCAAGCAGCGCAATATGTTGTTTTTAGCGCCGCAGTCCACAAGCACCACCTTCTTCTTATCTTCGCCGGCACCGTATGTCTTCACCTCCTTGGTCGAAACCTCATCTACATAGTTGATGTTGTTGTAGTCGATTGGTTCGGGTTCGAGTCCGGTGCCTTCCACTATGATTTTGCCGGTCATGACACCATGCTCGCGCAGAATCTGCGTGAGGTAACGGGTGTCTATGCCGGTGATTCCGGGCACCTTCTCACGCTTGAGCCAGTCGGAGAGGCTCTCCTTGGCGTTCCAGTGGCTGAACTGTTCGCTGTAATCGCCCACTATGATACCGGAGGCATAAATCCTGTCACTCTCCATAAATTTGGCTATGCCGCCCTCCTCATCATCGGTCGACGGCACGCCGTAATTGCCCACCAGCGGGTAGGTGAGTGTCATCAGCTGTCCGGCATACGAGGGGTCGGTAAGACTCTCCGGATATCCGGTCATCGCCGTGTTGAACACTACTTCGCCGGCCACGTTGCCGTCATATCCAAACGACTCACCCTCCATGCGGGTGCCGTCGTCAAGTATCAATGTGGCTTTCTTCATCGTCTATCAGATATATTTTGATATTGTTGTTTTTGTATATAAAAAAAACCGCTCCTCCCCGGGTCAACTCCTCTCGCCTACCCTATCGGGTAAGGCAGCTGACAGGGATCGCGGCTTGAACGTCACCTCTGTTTTGGCTTATTAGTTCCATTGCTTTCTTTTGCTTTGCAAAATTAGCAATTTTTTATCAATCCACAAAGTTTTTCACATATGGGAGGTTATATAAATTGGTTTGTATCGTATTTTTGATGATTTTTTCGGGAGATTGGCTCAAC
>CAJUIJ010000109.1 GCA_910586175.1 uncultured Muribaculaceae bacterium
ACACATGATTTTCACTACTTCAAAAATGCCTGATTTTAGGGTGTTTTTTAGCTGTTTTTCGGTCAAAATAACTTCTCCATTTATGCGAATAACTTCCGAAGTTATGCCTATTTCTTCCGAAGTTATTACCATTCTTTCGGAAGTTATTGCTATTTCTTCCCCAATCTTCCGAAGTTAAGGGCATTTCTTCCGAAACCTTTCTTTTGATAAAAAAGAAAATGAAAGAAAAATAAAAAAGAAATATATTAATCTCGACGATACGCGCGTACATGTACACGTGCGAGAGATTTTTTTATTTTTTGGGGGCTTCGCCGTATTTTCGTAGCTTGGGAGAAAGAAAAAAAGTTCCGCGAAAAAAAGAAAGAGCCGCGCCGATGTCGGCACGACTCAAAACTTACAGACGGTTGTCGGGCTGTATAAATTATCTTTGCCGCGAATTCAAAATTATAATCGCGATGAAACTGACAATTGGAAATTTAGAGACAATACTGGGAAATGGCTCGGCACTTGATGTTATTCCCGAAAACATGCCGATTGCAGAAGTGCGCAAACTTGTTCGTCATGCCCGCAGACTTGGAGCGAACATCACTCTGCATTACACTGACGTATTCAATCCTGCCGAGTGGGAACTGCTTTCTGCTGAGGGCGGGAAAAACCTCACCATTGTCGGCATAAGGATTGATTAAAACCCTTTGCCTTTCTGATGTTCGTACACGTGGACTTTGCCGTTGTCACAGTTCACTATTTTGAACAGAACCATTGAACGGTCGGGAATATCGGGAGGAAATTGAGCCACGAGGGCTTTTGTCACCTCTTCGATGTTTGAATAACCGATGTCCTCAAAGTTGGCGAGGCACTTGCCTTGAAAGAACGCAGCCGCCCTGATGAGCATCTTCGGAGAAAGGCGGAACAATCCCTCGTCCTCCGGCTGCTCTTTTTCCATGCGCCGTGAGGTTGCATCGCTGAAGAAAATAAAGTCGATAACGTTTTCGTTCAGTTCCCACGCCGGGGTGAAATCAATATCGACATAACCACGAGTGATAGTGTGGCCGTGGCTATGGTTCATGGCGAAACCGACCTCAGCAATACTCGCTCCGCAATCATTCTGCGCCGTTGTTGCCCATGTGTGCCGGAACGTGTAGATGCAGTACCATTGCTCTTTGGGCATATCCATTGACTTGCAGATAGCCTTGACTCCGGTGTTGGCATTGGCGCAGAAACTGTCAGAGGTCGAGAAGCGGTCGGCGAAACGAAATAACTTGTCCGTATGGTCTCCTGCACGGTATTTCTCAAAAAGCGGTTTGATAACCTCAGGCACTCGCATTTCGATGTAAGCGTCATCAGTTCTGCTTCGGGTTGTCTTTGCTCTCTTGTAGTGAATGATACCTCCGTGGTAGTCCTGCTTGCGGAGGTTGAAAATATCAACGGTGTTCATGCCGGCCAAGCACAAACACATCATCGCCACGTCTCGGCCAAGTTCCGGCAACGGCTCAACCATCTTCGTCTCGGGCAGGGGAGCGGAGAAGAATGCCCTGCAAGCCTCAGCAGTTATCGCTTTCTTGTTGGGCTTGTCGGCTGACGGTATCTTCACTTTGCCCCACGGATTGGTCTTGACCATGATGATGCCGTTATCATAGTCGTTCAACTCGTTAATCGCCGCACGGAATATCTGACGGATGCACACCGGGTACATCTCCTTTGCCCGTGCTGTGCCGCTCAATGTGTCAATCCACTTGCGGACATTCACCGAGGTTAGTTGCGAGAACTTGACCTGCGTTGTGCCGAAGAACCGCTCCATGTGTTTAAGGGCGAGTTGGTAATTCTTGGCGTTTCGCTCCTGCCCTCGGTCAATCATGCGGTCGATGTGCTTCCGTGCATAGTCAGAGAACGGCATGACCTCCTCCGGCGTTGTCAGGAAGTCCACAATCTGTTTGACCGTTCACTGTCGTGTGTCTTGGCGGTTGAGTCGGTCTTGATACTCATGAATGGTCTTGATGCAGAACTCCAGCACGAAAGTGTCTTTGATTTCGTTCGCAGAGGTAAGTTCGCGTTTAGTCACCATCTTGTCAGTCTTGATGTAGGCTGTTGCCCTACGGTGGGTCACACGGATATATACCGGGAAAAATCCGTCTTTGCGTTGTTTCTGAACGCATGCTTTGAATGTTGCCATTTTATCTATGTTCCTATTGTTGTTATTCAAATTTTTGTAATTCACAGCCACTCAGCGAAACAAGACTCTAAACACACTCTAAACACGGGGTGAAAAAGTTGCGAACTATTTCTAAACATTTTCGTTCATTGGTACATAATTCCGTGTACTAATGCACAAGCCCCTTAAAAACACCTTAGGCGATAAGCCTCTGTGTTAGAGAACTTATCGCCTAAGTGATTTATTTTAAGCGTCTGTCGCTTATTCCTCGATGGCAGCCTGGGCCGCAGCAACGCGGGCGATGGGCACGCGGAACGGTGAGCAGCTTACGTAGTTCATGCCTAGATTTGCGCAGAACTTCACCGATGAGGGTTCGCCTCCGTGCTCGCCGCAGATTCCTACCTTGAGCTCAGGTTTGGTGGCACGACCTTTCTTAACACCCATCTCTACGAGCTGGCCTACACCTTCCTGATCAAGCACCTCAAACGGATCAACCTTCAAGATACCTACCTCTTTGTAGTGCTTCAGGAACTTGGGCGCGTCGTCGCGTGAGTAGCCGAATGTCATCTGCGTCAAGTCGTTTGTACCGAACGAGAAGAAGTCAGCAACTTCTGCAATCTGGTTGGCTGTCAGAGCCGCACGAGGCACCTCAATCATTGTGCCTACCTTGTAGTCAACTGTCTCGCCTCTCTCGTCAAACACTTTAGCTGCTGTGACGTTGATTACGTTGGCCTGGTGCTGGAGCTCCTTGAGTGTACCTACGAGGGGCACCATAATTTCAGGATGAACGTCGATACCCTCTTTCTTCACATTGAGCGCAGCCTCGATGATGGCACGTGCCTGCATCTCGGTGATTTCAGGATATGTGATGCCCAAGCGGCAACCACGGTGTCCGAGCATGGGGTTGAATTCTGCGAGTTCATCCACCTTTGCCTTAACCTGCGCGAGTGTGAGTCCCATCTCTTCTGCGAGCTCTTTCTGAGTGGCAGTCTGATGAGGCACGAACTCATGCAACGGCGGGTCGAGAAGGCGCACTGTCACACCATAACCATCCATTGCGCGGAAAATACCCTCGAAGTCGCCACGCTGCATAGGCAACAGCTTTGCAAGAGCTTCACGACGACCTGCCTCGTCAGATGAGAGAATCATCTCACGCACAGCCTTGATGCGGTCGCCTTCGAAGAACATGTGTTCTGTGCGGCAAAGACCGATACCCTGAGCTCCGAAATGACGAGCCTGGATAGCATCGCGGGGAGTATCGGCATTAGTACGTACAAGAGTCTTGGTATATTTGGCTGCGAGATCCATGATTGCACCGAAGTCGCCGTCGAGTTCAGGCTCGGCAGTCTTCACCTCACCATCATACACGTCGCCTGTAGAACCATTGAGTGAAATCCAATCACCTTCGTGATATACCTTGTCACCCATCTTCACAGTCTTCTCCTTATAGTCTACCTGAATCTCACCTGCACCTGACACGCAGCACTTGCCCATGCCGCGGGCCACAACAGCTGCGTGGCTTGTCATACCGCCGCGCATTGTGAGGATACCCTGTGCCACTGCCATACCGCGGAGGTCTTCTGGAGAAGTCTCGATACGCACGAGCACGACTTTCTTCTTCTTCTCTGCCCATGCCTCGGCATCGTCAGCCTGGAATACGATCTGCCCTGTAGCGGCACCCGGAGATGCGGGGAGACCTTTGGCCATGATTTTTGCCTCCTTGAGGGCCTTCTTATCGAATACGGGGTGAAGAAGCTCATCGAGTTTCTGGGGTTCCATGCGGAGAAGGGCTGTCTTCTCGTCGATCATATTCTCGCGGAGCAGATCCATGGCAATCTTCACCATTGCGGCACCGGTGCGCTTACCGTTACGAGTCTGGAGCATCCAGAGCTTGCCGTCCTGAATAGTGAACTCCATATCCTGCATGTCGCGGAAGTAATCTTCAAGCTTGTTGGCAGTGCTGATAAGCTCCTCAGCAAGCTCCGGCATTGTCTCCTGGAGTGAAGGATATTTGTTCTTGCGATCTTCCTCGCTGATACCCTGAAGTGCTGCCCAACGCTTTGAACCCTCTATGGTGATCTGCTGCGGAGTGCGGACACCGGCCACGACATCCTCACCCTGTGCGTTGATAAGGTACTCGCCGTTAAACATGTTCTCGCCGGTAGCGGCATCACGGCTGAAAGCTACGCCGGTGGCAGAGTTGTTGCCCATGTTGCCATATACCATGGCCTGCACGTTGACTGCGGTGCCCCATTCTTCGGGAATCTGGTTCATGCGGCGATAGAGTATTGCACGCTCGTTCATCCAGCTGTCAAACACTGCGCAGATACCACCCCAGAGCTGCTCCCAAGCTGAGTTGGGGAAGTCCTTGCCGGTATAATCCTTTACGGCAGCCTTGAAGCGTTTCACGAGTTCCTTGAGGTCTTCCACGTCAAGGTCGGTGTCAAATTTTACACCTTTCTCTTCCTTTACCTTATCGATGATTGCCTCAAACGGGTCGATGTCGGTCTTGGACTTCGGCTTCATGCCGAGCACCACGTCACCATACATCTGCACGAAACGGCGGTAGCTGTCCCATGCGAAACGAGGATTGCCGCTCATCTCTGCCATTGTCTCCACAGTGGCATCGTTCATACCGAGGTTAAGCACGGTGTCCATCATGCCGGGCATTGAAGCTCGTGCACCTGAGCGTACGGATACAAGAAGAGGATTCTTCGGGTCATCAAATTTCTTGCCGGTGAGCGACTCCACATGTGCAATCGCTTTCTCGACATCTGCCTTGATGTCGGCAACAACAGCATCGCGGCCGAGCTGTGTATATTCTGTACAAACTTCTGTAGTGATTGTAAATCCGGGAGGAACAGGCATGCCAAGCAGGTTCATCTCTGCAAGGTTGGCACCCTTTCCGCCGAGAAGATTTCTCATCTCGGCAGTACCTTCTGCCTTACCGGCTCCGAAGGTATAGATTTTTTTTGCCATAGTGATTTTGGATTATTTATATTCGTGAATTATATTCTTAGATTTGAGGTATTTAAGCGATAAATTATGAATGTATTACACAGGTTTGCTCCAAGCGTTACATTCTTTATGCGCATTTTGTATCCGCAAATTTAATAAAACATTCGCGAAAATCATTAATTTTGCACTGTTTTTATAATTTATTTACTCAAATTTGCATGATTTTTGTTTCTCATGGTCTGCTCACGGCCTTTGGGTATGGGGGAGTGGTGCATGATTGACAATCAATTTTCTAACTTGATGGGAAGAAAAAAGAAAGTGTTGCCGGAGTTGAAGTCGGTAATGATAAATAGTGTTGCGGCTGAAGGTAAGGCTGTAGCCAAGGTGCATCTGAGAGAGGATGATGAGAAGCCCATGGTGGTCTTCATCCCGTTTGGCGCACCGGGTGATGTGGCCGACATTCAGATCGATCGCAAGAAGCATAGTTTTGCAGAGGGACATATCACAAGGCTCGTCACCCCCTCCAAGTGTCGCACAGAGCCTAAATGCAGGCACTTCACCATATGCGGTGGTTGCAAATGGCAGCATCTCCCTTATGAGGAGCAATTGCGATGGAAGCAGGTCCAAGTTGAGGATGCGCTCACACGCATTGCCAAGGTGGAGCTGCCGGAGGTCAGCCCGATTATCGGTTCGCAGCTTGTTTGGGCTTATCGCAATAAAATGGAGTATACATTCTCCAACAAGAAGTGGCGTACTTGGGAGGAGGTGAAGTCAGGGTGCGACTTCACTGATGCCCCTGAGGCTCTCGGTTTCCATATCCCCGGTGCATTCGACAAGGTGCTTCATATCGAGGAGTGTCTTCTGCAAGATGACTTAGGCAACCGTATCCGCAACCATATATATGAGTATGCGCTGGCTAAGGGATACTCATTTTATGACATCCGAAACAATGTGGGCTTGCTTCGCACGCTTATGATTCGCATCGCATCGACCGGTGATGTTATGGTTGTGGTGGTTTTTGGAGAGAGCGACAAGGAAGCCATCGTTGACATAATGGATTCGATAAAGTTTGCATTCCCTGAGATCACATCTCTACAGTATATCGTAAATCTCAAGTTCAACGACTCGTATGCCGACCAAGAGGTGGAACTTTACGACGGACGCGACTATATAGAAGAGGAGATGGAGGGTTTACGGTTCAGGGTCAATGCGAAGTCGTTCTACCAGACAAATTCGCTCCAGGCATATGAGCTTTATAAGGTGGCCCGCCGTTTCGCCGGTCTTGAGGATGAGCGCCCCGAGGGTGAGCGTCCGCTCGTATATGACCTATATACCGGCACAGGCACTATAGCAAATTTCGTGGCACGTCACGCCCGTCATGTCATAGGCATAGAATATGTAGAGGAGGCAATCGCCGATGCCAAGGTTAACGCACAGGCTAATGGCCTATGCAATACGGAGTTTTATGCGGGCGATATGAAAAATGTGCTTACCGATGATTTCATTGCCAGGCATGGACGTCCTGAAGTTATGATTATTGACCCGCCACGTGCCGGCATGCACGAAGATGTGGTCAATGTGATTCTTAATGCTGAGCCTGAAGTGCTTGTCTACGTAAGTTGCAATCCTGCCACACAGGCCCGCGATCTCACTCTTCTCGATGCCAAGTATAAGGTTACCGATGTACAGCCGGTCGACATGTTCCCCCACACACATCATGTGGAGAATGTGGTAAGGCTCATCAAAAAATGCTAATAAATATGTTGCAAGTTGATAATGTATTGCCGGCAGTAGATGTGCCGGAAGTCAAAACAGGTCCCTCTATATGGGAGCAGGTGAAGGGTATGGGCTTTGAAGATGCCATGACCACTGTCACCAATTCGCTCGTGAGCTTCTGTTTCAAGCTCCTGATTGCCATAGTAGTTTTCTATTTAGGCAAGTTCCTTATTAAAAGGATATATGGTTTGGTTTATAATGTGATGACCAAGCGTCAAGTCGACGCATCGCTCACCACATTCGTGCTGTCATTGATTCGTATCACACTCTACTTTGTGCTTATTATCATTGCCATAGGCATACTTGGGGTGGAGACAAGCAGCTTTATCGCAATTTTTGCTTCGGCCGGTGTGGCCGTCGGTATGGCGCTAAGTGGCACACTCCAGAATTTTGCCGGTGGAGTGCTGATTCTCTTGTTAAAACCTTACAAGGTGGGTGATTTCATAGAGGTTCAAGGGTATACCGGCACAGTTAAGTCTATTCAGCTTTTCAACACTGTGATCAATACGGCCGACAATAAGGCAATCATAGTGCCCAACGGCGCACTCTCCACTTCATCGATCAACAATTATTCGCTCGAAGATTACCGTAGGGTTGATTGGACAGTGAGTCTGGCTTATGGCACAGACTTTGAGTCTGCCAAGTCTGCAATTCTTGATATTGTCAACTCTGATGTCCGCACTGTGCGCAAGTTTATAGAAGACGATATCGCATATCGTGAGAAGGTGGCTGAGGAGAAGTTCCGCGCAGAGCATCCCGATGTGCAACAGGAGAAGAAGCATGGATGGTTGTGGCGAATGTTCCATAAGACCCGTAAGGCACTCCCGGAGGCCCCGGATATTCAGATGGATCAGCCTGTCTCAATACCGCAAAAAGTAGAGCGGGCACCATTCGTGGGCTTGCAGGAGATGGCAGACAGTGCGATAGTTCTGGTGGTTCGTGCATGGACTCATTCATCTAATTATTGGCCGGTGTTCTATGACCTTAACCGCCGTTTCTATACCGAATTGCCGCAGAAGGGTTTCGAATTCCCATTCCCGCAGCTCGATGTGCATATGAATCATCAGGAAGCTCCAAACACGTGAGCCGTAGCGCAATTCAAGTCAAAAGTAAACAGTTTGTCATAAAGCATCTTGCCACATCCGGCGAGGTGCTTTATTGCTTCTGAGGCCTGAATGGATGCTGTCACGCCGGCTGCAGGCCCCAACACTCCTGCCACCGAGCATGGCAGAATGCCGGTACACCCCGGTGTGTCACCGAAAAGTTCTGAATATCCGCAATGTCCTGGTTCCCACGACATGACTTGCCCCGAGAATTCTTTCACTCCACCGATGCAATATGG
>CAJUIJ010000110.1 GCA_910586175.1 uncultured Muribaculaceae bacterium
GCACCATTTAATGGTCTTAGGAGTTTTGTTTTGTTGCAAGCGGTCGTTGTTTCCCGTTTGCGAGTGCAAAGTTAGAACAAATTTTCGATTCCACCAAATTTTTCAGCAAATATTTTTTAAAAATTTTTATCAAATTTGTTTAAATATCTGAATATCAATGATAAAAATTTTAGCTTTTTTTGAACACTTTTTATCGCGTCCTCATCGCATTGCTCCCGAATACATCGCACCTCTCCAAAATGTGTTACGGGGTCAATATAAATTTCCGGTTGAAATGTTAATAATTCTCAATGTAATTACGGATGCTAATATGGAACGGCGATTTCCAAATCGCCATCAGCCTGCTTTGCGTTAATGGTGCTTTGGAAATCGCCATCAGCCTGCTTTGCGTTAATGGCGATTTGGAAATCGCCGTTCCATATTGCTAACAAGGTGGAATTATTATACACCTTTTTTGTACGGGCATTTTATTTGCGGGTGAGGCGGAGGATTCGGGAGGCGTAGTCGGTGTTTTTGTCGTAGTCCACGCGGTGCGTCAGGGGGATTTCGAGGCCCTGGTCCATCAGGTAGCGACCTGTGAAGGCTTTCCCTTCGAAGTCGAGGGGCTCGTTGTCGATGCGGTTCAGCTCCGTCACGGTGTATGTCGCGTCGGGGTCGAGTCCGGCCATCGGTATGCGCGGCAACTGCTGGTTCATGAACGTCTCGGTCTTCCACCAGAAAAATACCGCGTCATCTTTCTGCGGAGTGACATACATCAGCGAGGCGACTCCCTTGCGGTCGTAGGGGGAGAGCAGGCGGTACAGGTCGCCGAGCTGCACTATCGGGCGGATCTTCTTGTAGTCGGCTATCGCGTTCTTGCATACAGTCCGCTCCTCTTCGGTCATCTTCTGCGGTTGCAGCTCAAGGCCCATGCGGCCGCTCATTGCCACATCGGTGCGAAACTTTATCGGTATGCGGCGGAAAGTCTGATGGTTGGGCGCTGCCGACACATGGCTTGCCATGGCTATCGCCGGGAAGAAATAGCTTGTGCCCCACTGCATGTATATGCGCTGGAGCGCATCATTATTGTCGGAGGTCCAGAACTCGTCAAACCATGGCAGGAAACCCCAGTTGGCGCGTCCGCCGCCGCTGGCGCAAGCCTGTATTGTTACGTCGGGGTGCTTCTCGCGGATGCGGTCAAGGGTTTTCTGCAAGCCCTTGTGCCAATCTATGTAGAGGTGGCTCTGCTTGTCGGCGGCCAGATATTGCGAGCCGTGGTCCATGATGGGGGCGTTTGCGTCCCACTTTATGTAGTCGATGCGCGGATACTTCGTCATGAGCGTGTCGACAACATTGAACACTATATCCTGAACCTTCGGGTTGGCCATGTCGAGCACGAGCTGCGTGCCGCCGCGTCCCTGCGTTGGGGTGCGTCCGGGAGCCTTGATTACATATTCGGGGTGTGTCTCGTAGAGCCGGCTTGTGGTGTTGGTCATTTCCGGTTCGATCCATATGCCGAACTTCACGCCGGCCTTGTCGGCGGCCTCGATCAAGCCGTCGATGCCGTGCGGGAGCTTGCGCGTGTCTACGGTCCAATCGCCGAGCGCGGCATTGTCGGTGTTGCGCTGATAGCGGTCACCAAACCAGCCGTCGTCCATCACGAAGAGTTCGCCCCCCATGTCGGCGATATCCTGCATCATGCGTTGCATGCCCGGCTCGTCAATGTCGAAATATACACCCTCCCAAGAGTTGAGGAGAATCTTGCGAGGCTTGTCGCCATCGTGCAGACGATACTTGCGTCCCCACTTATGAAAATTGCGGCTTGCGCCCGAGAGTCCCTCTGTGGAGTATGTTAAAGCGAGGGGAGGGGTGACAAACGACTCCCCCTTGGCGAGGCGGTAGGCGGAATTCTCCTCATTTATACCGGCGAAGAAACGGTGCCAGTCGGAGTCATCGGTGTCGACGAAGAGCTTGTAATTGCCCGAATATTCGAGAGCGGCGCCGATTACGCGGCCTGAGTTTTCGGCAGGTTGGCCGTCGAGAGAGAACATCACCTCAGCGTGGGCGGTATGTGAATTGCGCGCGCCATCCTTATTCTTAATCATAGTGACTCCGTGTGCGAGGGGTCGTTGCTCCACGCGGGCTTCATTGGCCCAGGTGCCATAGAGTGAAGAGAGCCACACGTTGCCCATGCGCACCGGCAGCGAGGCCGACATGAAGCGGTTGAGCGTAACGGGAGATTTCTCGCCGTTGCGGATTTCAGTCCAGGTCTCGATTATATCCTGACCCGGATAAGTGCGGTAATTCACATCTACGGTGAGGGGGTATTTGGTGTCGGCGAGGGTGATGGTCTTTATGGAGGCGCCATCCTTGTCGGTCGATTCTGTCACCGACTTCACGTTCAGGTCGGTTACCATTGACCCGTCGGAGTGGGTTATGCTGAGGGCAGCCTCACGCTCAGGGTAAATGCCATAGGCCGGGTAAACATCCACGCCGGGAGTAAGGTTGGATATTTCGGAAGCGTTGACAGGAGCGCCGAAATGCATTAGACGCAGCTTTTGGCCGGGTGTGGCGTCGAGCACCAGCGAAGACTCCGGAGTGGAGATGTTGACTATCTCAGCACTTAGCCACGCGGGCCAGGCGAGCAGGGCGGAGCATAGCACCGCTTTCGCGAGATTTACATTCATGATATTGGTGTTAATTGTTTATTATGGTGCAAAATTAGTAAAACAAAATCAGGTGGCAATGATATGATTTTAGCAGTGATTTGTACTTAGTTTGCAAACGCTTAAAAAACGCTTTCGGAGATTTTGTGATGTTGCGGAAAATGCTCAAATTTGCTGCACAAAACAACCATTCTGAAAACTCAAGCGATATTATGTCGTAAGATGGAAGGCACACTATGAATTCAAAGATGGCTAAGTTTGATTAACCGGCCGCTGATTTGCAACCAAAAGAAGCACCGGCAACAGAAACGTATAGACAAGGCGCATAAGCTTTGTGTAATATGCTTGATAACAATAACAAATTAATTTAATAACCAAACAACTTTTTTATGAAACAACGTAACGCATTGGCTCTTGCCGGATTGCTGTTGATGTCGTTGCTGCCTGTCATTGGATTGGCGGGCGTGGGTGATACGCTCGAAGACGGCTCCACTGTGATATGGGAAGGGACACACGAGACCGGAAATTGGTCTAATGCTTTGACTATTGATGATGTTGGCGACTTGACTCCCGGCAGTGTAATCACGGTTGAGTTTTCAACTGACGGACAGATTCAGCTTCTGCTCAAAGGTGAAGCAACCGGTGAAGTGAAAACTGATGATGGCTGGTATTCGGTCAAATTGACCGATAATGAGTATGATGACTACAACGATGTGACCTCAGGCGAAAAATGGACATATACCGTTACCGGGGAGAATGTCGAATTCAGCTCACAGAAAAAATATGGTACAAGTAAGGAAACCGACCGGTCCATGATTAAGAATCATGGAATACAGATTGCCGGAAATGGTCTTACAATTACACGTGTAAGTGTAAAGAAGATAGTTCCTGTTAATTCGAAAGTGCTTTGGTCAGATGGCACTGGAGTGAGCCTCAATAATTGGAGCAACAGTCTTGAAATTCCCCATGATTGGAAGTTCAAGGCCGGTGGAAAGCTCGTGATTAACTTTGAAGACGAAGTTGAAGATGTGCATATCCAGAAATTCAATGCCTCGGGCAGCGGAGGTGATTATGGAGACGGTTATTTAGGTTCGGATGCCGAACTCGACAGCTCCGTGCAAGATAAGATTGAAAACGGTGTATATACACGCACACTATCCGGCGCAGATGCCGCCAACCTCAACAACTGGGATTTCGTATATCGTATCAAGGGCGGTTCCGGCACGGTGACTGAAATCAAATATATCGCTCCGGATGATGCTGAGATTGAGAAGAACGAGAAACCTGTGGTGGTTGAACCCATCAAGCGCACTGCTGCCAAGGATGGCGACAATGTGCTGGTAAAAGCAGAGGGTGGTGCGCTCGGAGAGGGCAATGACCTGATGCTCCGTCAGGATTTGCGTTACAAGGTGGAGGATATAATCAAATTTACATTCACCGATGTGGCAGAAGGCTTCACGGCTACTCTTTACTCCTTCAATCCTAACGATGCAACAGCTGAGGCCAAGGAGATAATGAAGTTCCCGGTTGTTACCGACCGTACATTCTCCATGGTGATAAGCCGTGAGATTGCAGCTATCCTGAACAATGACCTTACCGCCTTGCGAGTCAACGGTGCGAACGGTACTCTCGCTTCGGCTGTTTATGAGGTGCCGGTGGTGTCGAGCGACCGTATCACAGTGCCCGCAGGTGAGACTGTTGAGGTGTTCAACGCCCAGACCGACGATCCCGATAAGAATGGAGTGCTCGGCACAGATTGGGATGATGATTGCTCCATGAACGTTAAGATGAGCACCAAGTATAACTATGAGGTGGGTGGCTTGGTGACCGTTCAATTTGAAGGAGAGTGGAATAACCTTGATGCAAGGGTTCAGATATTTGAGAATACATATAAGCTTGGTGAATACAAAGATGGTTATCAATTTGACATAGCCACCATAGCCAGCCCCAATCAAGAATCCCCGGTAAATTATGTAGATGCCGATGGCAAGTTTACTTTCAACATTACTCCCCAGATAGCGGGCCGTCTCAACAACGACAACTATGTTGGTCATGTGAAAGGTATCAACGGCACTGTAGCCAAGATTACCTATACAGCTCCGGCCTTCAAGGTGCCTGCTGACGCAACGGATATACTCAACCTCCAGGGAAGCAATTACCTCAGCGAGGGTGGGGATTGGGCAAATAACGACATCTTGCTTTCCTCAACCAACGCAGAGTGGGAAATGTATGGTCGCATTCGTGTCTATCTGAGCTGTGACACCGGCGCCGACCGCGTGCCTACCAATGTGAACGAGTGTACGCAGATCGAGATTCAGCGCAAGATAGAGGGTAACTATCACCGTCCCGACGGCCTGTATCAGTTCCTCGTGGCAGCCCCGACAAGTTATGTGGAGTGGGTTATCACACGTCAGGAGCAGTTAGACTATCTGAGAGACTCCACCTCCGAGAGCATCATCAAGGGTCAGAGGGGCCATGTGCTCGGTGTCTACTATCTCCCCCCGATCGAGGGAATCACCGAGACTCCCCACGGTTACGAGAATATGGCGCTTGACGTGTATCGCGATCGGATGGAGCCTAAATATGGTGTTATAGTTTACTTCAACGATGAGAACAAGTCCGGTAACGTTGGAGGCTCGTATACTTCAGAATTTGAGCATATCAAGAGTCTTGACAGCCGCGATGTGGTGTATGTGGTATATCGTGCCATAGATGGCGGCGGTGAAGCCCCCTCCATCACTGTGAATGGTGGTGCTACATCGCTTTCAGGTGCGGTGGTGAGCGGACCGGATGCCAACGGTTACTATTCAGCAGAGTATCATATCAACAACGCTGAGGCAGAAAGCATCAAGGAGGGTGGTATTGAGATTGTCACAAACAATGAGAATACATCCGTATGGACTGTCTCTATCGTCAGCTTCGAACCCGGTGGTCACATCTTTACCTACGAGCCGGTGGAAGTCAAGGATAATGCCGTGGTTGACAATGAAGTGAGGATATCAGGTTTCAACCTCGATTTCGCTTCTTACGACAATGTTTATAAGGAAGACTATCCTGTGGAGGGTGTCTTCCCTGAGGATATCCGTCTTTCTCACAAAGATCTTGGTTTGACTAAGGCTGAGGGTGAGAGCGATGATGATTATGCGGATCGCAATGTGGTGTATACTGTGGTTGGTGTTGTGTCAGATGCATTTGATGTCAATGACGAGAAGTATAAGGACTTCTATGACGCACGCGGTCAGTATAACTTGCCCAACGTCAATAATCTCGGCATTTCGCGCAAGGAATTTTTCGCCAAGTATTGGCCTGTGACGCTTCCGGCTTATAAGGAAGTGGAGGATGGAGCGTTCCGCCGCTCTCCATTCGGAGAGGTCGACATACACATTGATGACATCGTGAAAGAGTGCTTCAAGGATTCCAAGGAGTTGAGTAAAGTGACATTCTCGGCAGAGTCGCAGGAGAGCACCACCTCAATGCTCGCTCCGTCCAACCGTCCGGTAAGCATGGAGACCCAGCTCAGGGGTACACTTCCGAAATATATCCAAGAGTCGGCATTCGAGGGAACCGAAAAGTTGACTTCAATCAATCTCCCCAAGGAGGTGGAGTTGGTAGGCAAGAATGCATTCTCGGGCGCACCCCTTAAGAGCATAGTGCTCAATGGCCGCAAGAATGAAAATGCCGGCGAGCCGGTTGATACCGACCCGATGACTTGGAAAGAGTATTCAGACGCTTACCTTACGGATAAGCCTGCCGGCATGACCGACGAGGAGTGGGAATATTATTTGAAACACAATTCAGAGGATAAATATAATAATGCCGTATCGATTGGTCTGCCATATAACTCCGACGCTTCGGTGATGAAGATTTATCCCGGTGCGTTCGACGGCATGACCTCAGGAACAATCGATGTGACAGGTTGTGAGGTTCCCCCTATGTGTGTGGGACTCGATAACCAGCCTTACTATGGTTTCCGCAGCTGGCATCATTTCTACTTCATCCGCAATGAGAAGAGTGCTGGCACTGAGGGCAACACGGACATTAAATACGAGATCGGCAACATGCCCGATGAACTTGGTCAGACCGGTAAGGATGATGCAACCAATAAGTTGACCCCGTTCGGTAAGATTGTGTCGGGCAATAAGAAGCCGGCAGCCGCTCCTGCCACCTATTCATCTGAGGGCATCGCACCGATGGCCGATCAGGGTAAGAAAGTGACGCTCGTCTACGATGACAAGTCGAAGCATGACACGCAGGAGGCTGCCCAGTACAAGGCTTCGCCTGTATGGACGCTCTTCTTCGACCAGCCGGACAATTCGTTTATCGCAACGGGCATAGAGGATGTGACAGACGTTGAGTCGGCAGAGATAGTAGAGGCATGGACGCTCGATGGCGTGAGAGTGAATCCCGACGCACTTGAGCCCGGCATCTACCTGCTGCGCGACACCAACGGCAAGACCCGCAAAGCCATCGTGAAATAAACCTACTTAAATAGGTAAATTGATAATTACAAAGAGGGTGCATCATAATTTATGCACCCTCTTTTGGCAAAAAAATGGAACGGCGATTTCCAAATCGCCATATCTATAGTGGGCGATTTATAAATCACAGTTTTAGTCGTCGCCGGAGGCTCCTCCCTCCCGGTGGCTTCGCGACAGCAGCAATCCTATCGTCGCGAAGCCACCGGGAGGGAGGAGCCTCCGGCGACGATCACAATGAAAATACGCGTTGACACAATGGAACGGTGTCGCATCGCGAAAAATCGCATTATATTATCACTTTGTGCTTGCGGTAGTTGTCGCGGAAGTCCTTTGGGGTGCAGCCTCGGTGGCTCTTGAAGGCGCGGTTGAAGTTGGAGACGTTGTTGAAACCGCTTTCGTAGCATATCTCCGCTACCGTCTTGGTGGAATCTGCAAGCTCGCGTGCCGCATGGCCCAAGCGGATATCCACAATATATTCCGACAAGGTCTTGCCTGTGCTTTTCTTGAAAAACCGGCTGAACGATGACGGACTCATGCCGGCGATGTCGGCAAGCTGGTTGAGGGTCAACTCTTCGCGGAAGTTCTCGTTGATGGCTTTTTCCACTTTCGAAATGCGGCGCGAGTTTGATGATTCCTCAGCCCGCGCGAAAGAGGTGCTCGAGAGCGTGCGGCGATCTGTTATGAGAGCCATGCGGTTGATGATTCCAAGCATACTCATCACACTGTCGAATCCCTTCGGCTTTTGTGCCACCTCGTCGAAATCCTTATAGAGCGACAGGATTGCATCAGTGCCGAAAGCCACACCCTGCCGGGCCTCGAAGAGGAGGTCTCGTATGGGATGCATGGAGGAACGGTCAAGAAATTCGGGGGGAAGCAATGAGGGGTTGAACTGAATTGTAATCTCGCGCTTGTCTTCAAAGTCGCATTCATATTGTTCCCAAGAATGCTCGAGCCCGGGGCCGATTATGGCAAGGTCGAAGTCTCCCAACACTTCAAATGAGTCGCCGACCACACGGCGTGCCCCTTTGCATCCCTTTATGAAATTAATCTCATATTCCAAATG
>CAJUIJ010000111.1 GCA_910586175.1 uncultured Muribaculaceae bacterium
ATATTGTTTTTCCAAATATTTTAAATTCAAGTTCCGTAAGTTGTAATCAACCTATTGGACTCTATAATGGACTCTCAGTTTATAATCATTTGCAAGTCTGCTCTATTTTTGCTAAATTTGCGGTTAGAGTATTGCTTGCGTGATTGGACTCACTCCAATGTCCGGATACCGGCAAGCTCTCATGACAATCAAACACTCTGAATAATGATACTTTCGATGACCGGCTTTGGCCGTGGCTCCGCTTCCTCTCTCCATAAGAAATTTACAGTCGATGTGAAGTCGCTCAATTCCAAGCAACTCGACCTGATGGTCCGTGTGCCGGCCCAATATAAGGAGGTTGAACTTGAAGCCCGCAACCATGTGGCTGCGAAGCTCGAACGTGGCAAGGTAGAACTCAATGCTGTGTGTGAGAATATTGGTGAGGAAGCCCCCGTGCATATCAATATTGATACACTTGCGGCTTACAAGACCCAAATCGAGGAGATGGCCGTCAGACTCTCGCTCCCCCAACCCTCCGACTGGTATTCAACGCTGCTGCGTCTACCTGATGCCTTGAAAACAGACTCTTCGGAGCTCTCAGAAGAAGATGTCAAGGCTTTTCTTGATGCAGTGGATGCCGCTCTAAATGCTCTCGTGGATTTCCGTATCACCGAGGGACGAAAACTCCATTCGTTCTTTGTTACTAAAATCGAGAATATCGCCCGCCTCCTTGGTGAAGTGGATAAGTTTGAAAACGATAGGGTGCCCAAGATTAAGGCACGCCTTGAGGAACAACTCTCTAAACTCCCCGCCATCGACTATGATAAAGGTAGACTTGAGCAAGAACTGATATTCTATATCGAGAAACTCGATGTGACAGAGGAGAAAACCCGCTTGCGTGCGCATCTCGCATATTTTCTTGATACTCTCGGTGGCGCAGACGATGAGTTGCCGACACAAGGTCAAGGCAAAAAACTCGGTTTCATTGCACAGGAGATGGGCCGAGAGATAAATACGCTTGGTTCTAAGTCAAATCAGGCAGAGATGCAGAAGCTCGTGGTGATGATGAAAGATGAGCTCGAACAAATTAAGGAGCAGGTGCTCAATGTGTTGTAATAAACGTTATTGTCTGGGATAATATCAGGTTATGAAGAAAGGTAAAATCATAATACTATCGGCACCTTCAGGCACAGGTAAGTCCACCATCATATCTCGTCTTATGGAAATGCCCGAGTTGAAACTCGGGTTTTCAATATCGGCCACAAGCCGTGCACCGCGCGGCGCCGAGCAGCACGGACGTGAATATTTCTTCCTCTCACCCGAAGAGTTCAGCTGCCGGGTAGATGCCGGCGAATTTGTGGAGTGGGAAGAGGTGTATGCCGGCACTTGCTATGGCACCCTGCGCAGCGAGGTGACTCGCGTCACAGACTCTGGCAATAACCTAATCATGGATATTGACGTGAAGGGCGCTCTCAATGTGAAGCGGCAATATGGCGACGAAGCCCTGGCGATTTTCATACTCCCTCCGAGCGTTGAAGAACTTGAACGCCGACTACGGGCAAGAAACACCGATAGCGAGGACTCACTGCGACGCCGCATAGACAAGGCGGAGACAGAACTCTCATATGCCGATAAGTTTGATTGCCGTGTGGTGAACGATAATCTCGACGATGCAGTGGCCGAAACCGCTGCACTGGTTCGTAAGTTTGCCGCAATATGATACGCACGGCTCTCTTCGGTGGCAGTTTCGACCCGATTCACATGGGGCATGCGATGGTTGCCAATTTCGTGGCGCAATGCGGTCTCGTGGATGAAGTCTGGCTTATGCCCGGACGGGTAAACCCTCTGAAGTGTGCCGCTCCTCCCGCCCCCGAATCTCACCGTGTGGAGATGTGTCGCCTCGTGGCGCAAGATTGTACACACACCGTGGTTTCAGAAGTGGAATTGTCGCTCCCTTCTCCCTCATACACTTCGCAGACCGTAAGGCATCTTCTCTCAGCATATCCCGACCGCAAGTTCTCGCTGCTGATAGGCTCTGACAATTGGCTCTGCTTTAACCGTTGGCGTGAGTATGATTGGCTGTTGAACCATATTGAAGTGATTATTTATCCACGACCTGGATACGAGGTCAATAAAGATGAATTGCCAGAAGGAGTCAGCCTGCTTGAAGATGCGCCGCAAGTGCTGATGTCATCCACGTTTGCCAGAGCCGGGCTTGCCGGTGGCTTGAACATGAACTTCTTTCTCCCCTCTAAAGTTATCAATTATATATCTAATCATCAACTCTATGGATAACACAGAACTGAAATCCGAGTTGCTCGCAGTCACCTCGCTGGCCGCAGGCTATTGCTCGTTGCTCGAGAATGCCCGCTCCATGGAGCGAGCCGATTTTCTTGCAGAATTGCTCGCTGACCTTCCGAAACTCTACGCCTCATTCCTGCAACTTGATGCGCAAGATGGCAACGAACCGCTCGATTACGAGTATTTCCCGGAATACGTAGACGAAGTGTTCTATGACAGTGTGCGCCGCAATGTGGAGACGTTGCTCGGTCCGGATGATATATTTCTTGAGACTTTCGAGGAGGATATGAAATATAGCGACACACCGATAGCGGCAAGTATATCGGAGTGTCTTGCCGACATATTCCAGCCGCTCTATAATTTCATCTCTGTTGTGAAAGAGTCGGAAGGGGAACAGTCATTGGCTGCATACCGCGATTGCCGCGAGGCCTTCGCCTCTTATTGGGCGCAGACTCTGTGCAATGTGCTGAGAGCCTTGAATCACCTTTATTTCAACCCCACAGAACAATAATTAACCCGAAACCTAAAAACTCAAATTATGTCAAACAACTATATAGAGATGTTGCTTAATGACCTTTCGGTCTCGACATGCAACTTCACGGCTGTGGAGCAAATCATAGCCACCCTTTATGAATACGGATTCGAAGAGCTCGACGAGTCTGAAACCTGGCAAATCAGGCCCGGTGGCAAGTATTTCGTGGTAAAGAATGCCACTGCGGTATTCGCATTTGTGGCAGGCTCAGCTGCAATAGAGGAGGCGGGTATCAGGATTGTCTCCGCTCATACCGATAGCCCATGCTTCAAACTCAAACCCAATTGCGAAATCTATGGTGATGGGGGAGTAGTGTCGCTCAATGTGGAGAAATATGGTGGCGGCATAATGTACACTTGGTTTGACCGCCCTCTCAGTATGGCCGGACGTGTCGTGCTCCGTACCCCTGGCACACTGTGGCCAGACTCTCTCGTAATCGACCTTCAGGAGCCGGTGGCCACAATACCGCATCTCGCCATACATT
Source organism: uncultured Muribaculaceae bacterium (assembly GCA_910586175.1). Lineage (GTDB taxonomy): Bacteria > Bacteroidota > Bacteroidia > Bacteroidales > Muribaculaceae > Lepagella. The sequence continues at coordinate 3,297 of CAJUIJ010000111.1, forward strand.
TCAATCGGGCGGTCAACGATGGGAATCCCCTCTCCGTGCAGAAGGATATGAAACCGGTGATGGGTTGGTTCAGCGACGATGAGTTGATGGCTTTCCGCGAAAACGGAGGCTTGATAAAGACCATCCTCGCGGCTGCCATACGCAAGGATTATGCCGATGAATATCCCGACGTGACCCCCGACGATATCCTCGACTTCGAGATGGCTCTCTATCCGGTAGAGAAAGCATCGCTCGCGGGCATAGGAGGCTCCATGATTCAGTCTGCACGCATAGATGATCTCTCCATGGCATACACTGCGCTCTATGCGCTGCTCGATACCTGCGACACTCCTTGCGAGACAACCCGAATAGTGGCACTGTTTGACAATGAGGAGACCGGCTCCGGCACTAAGCAAGGCGCGGCTTCGCCGGTGCTTCGTCACATCATAGAGCGTCTATGCCTATGCACATCGGCCAATCAGCAGGCCTTTTATATGGCTCTTGCCAACTCGTTCATGATTTCGGCAGACGATGCTCACGGTTGGCATCCCAACTACAGCGAACGTTATGATCCGACCAACCATCCCGTGCTTGGAGGTGGCCCCGTGGTCAAGATTAATGCCAATTGCAAATATATGACTGATGCAGTAGGAGCCGGGGTGTTCCATTCACTCTGCGAAAAGGCAGGAGTCAATATGCAATATTTTGTAAATCATGCAGATGTGGCAGGTGGAAGTACCCTCGGTAATATATCTTCGTCACAACTCGACATTGATGGTGTCGACGTGGGTTGTGCCATCTGGGCCATGCACTCTGCCAGAGAAACAGCATCGGTATCAGACCACCTCGATATGATAAAAGTATTCAAAGAGTTCTTCAAATAATATTTTTTTGTTAATTTTGCATTTCGTTTGTTAATTCGTATTGCAATCGGCACTCTCATCTTGTTATCTACGTGTAGCGGTGCAGGCAAGAAACGCCTCGCGAAGCCACCGGGAGGGAGGAGCCTCCGGCGACGACAACAATAGGTCTTAGCTTAAGGCAAAGCCGATGCAGACAATTGACTTACGAATCTTGACAAAGACAATTTATCATAAACATCATATTCTAAGAAATGAAAATAGATTATGTAAAGATCAACGATGTGACCGGTGAAATCGCCATCAACATCGTGGAGAGCGATTACGCTGACAAAGTAAAGAAACAGCTCAAGGAAATAGGCAAAAAACGTCCCGAGCCGGGTTTCCGTGCAGGTCATGTGCCCGCATCTATCCTTGAGAAGAAATATGGACAGGCTGTGAAATACGATGTCATCAACGACCTCGTAGGCGAGAGCTTGTTCGAATATATCAAGGAGAATGAGCTCAATGTGCTCGGCAATCCTATTCCCGACAAGGAAAATGTGATCAATGAGGACACCAAGGAGTTCAATCTCAAGTTTAAGGTTGGTTTGGCTCCCGAGCTTAACTTCACTGCCGACAAGAATCTCCATGTGCCTTATTACAACATCCAGGTTACCGATGAGATGGTGGACCGTCAGGATGAGGCTCTCCGTCGCCGCTTCGGCAAGCAGGAACCGGGTGATGAGGTGGATGCATCTGCCCTTGTCAAGGGTGTCATCACCGAACTCAACGAGGATGGCTCTGTCAAGGAAGATGGTGTCGTTGTGGAGAATGGTATCGTAGCTCCACAGTACTTCAAGTCAGAAGAGCAGCGCAATCTTTTCATCGGCAAGAAAGTTGGTGACAAGCTCACTTTCAACCCCGCTGCCACTTGTGAGGCTAACCCCACTGAACTCTCTTCGATGCTGAATCTTCCTAAAGAGGAGGCTGAGGCTCATCAGGGAGATTTCAGTTTCGAGATTAAGGAGATTATCGTGCTCAAACCGGCTGAGCTTGGTGAGGAGTATTACAAGGATGTGTTTGGCGACGATGTGAAGGATGAGGCTCAGTATCGCGATGCTGTGAAGAAGATGATTGAATCTTCACTCAAAGGTGACCAGAATTTCCGCTTCACAATCGATGCTCAGAACGCAATCGAGAATGCGATTGGCCAAGTGCAGCTTCCCGACGATATCCTCAAGGAGTTCCTTATCAGCCGCAATGAGCAGCTCAATGCTGACAATATTGACAACGAGTATCCCGAAATACGCAAGCAGCTCGTATGGGATATCGAGAAGAGCGGTGTGATGAAGCAGCTCGATGTTAAGGTCAACGAGGAGGATATGCTCGCTACTGCACGTCTTGTGGCTCAGAACCAGTTCGCACAGTATGGCATGTCGAATGTGCCCGAGGATACCCTCAATCACTATGCCGCTGAAATCCTCAAGGATGAGAAGGCTAACAACCAGATCGCCAACCAGACTGCCGACATGAAGTTCTTCGCAGCTCTGCAGGAGGCCGTGACTCTCGACAACAAGGATGTTACCGTTGATGAGTTCAACGCTCTCTTCAAATCAGAGGCGGCTGAGGCTAACGCTTAATAAGACCAAGGCATCAAGTTGCTCGATTTGGCACACTTTTTGCAGATAAACAATCAACTCCGCACTTTTAGCGGAGTTGATTTGTTATTTTATTGTGAGATTATTTGCCCTTAGTTTTGTTGTGGCATATGATTTCACCAGCAAGTCTGAAATAAATATAAAGATATGACAAACGATTTTAGAAATTTTGCCGTCAATCATCTCGGCATGAGTTCAAACACTCTCGACTCATATGCACGTGCCATGCACCGCGCAGGTGTCGGTCCCACTGCCGACTATATGAATCCCTATATTCTTGAAGAGCGTCAACTTAATGTGACTCAGATGGATGTGTTCTCGCGCCTGATGATGGACCGAATCATATTCCTCGGCACGCAGGTCTCTGACCAGAGTGCCAATATCATACAGGCTCAGCTTCTTTATCTTGACTCAGTAGATCCGGAGAAGGATATCAGCCTCTATATCAACTCTCCCGGCGGATCTGTGTATGCCGGTCTCGGCATATATGACACCATGCAATATATCAACTCTGATGTCTCGACAATCTGTACGGGCATGGCTGCATCGATGGCTGCCGTTTTGCTCGTTGCAGGAGAGAAGGGCAAACGTTTCGCATTGCCTCACTCCAGAGTCATGATTCATCAGCCCATGGGTGGAATTCAGGGTCAGGCTTCGGATATCGAGATTACCGCCCGCGAGATTCTTAAGCTCAAAGATGAACTTTACCGTATCATCTCCGAACATAGCGGACAGCCCTTCGACAAGGTGGCTGCCGATTCCGACCGTGACTACTGGATGATAGCCCCGGAAGCGAAGGAATATGGTATGATCGACAAGGTGCTTATAAATCCACGCAAAGAAGATAAGTGATGGCCGGCAAGACAAAGAAAAGATGTGTGATGTGCGGTCGTGAGGAGACACCCTCAAACCATGTGGTACAGGTCTACGACGAACTTACCATATGCGAGGATTGCATAAATTTCATCGACTCGCAGCGTGATGCCGAGGCCAATCTGCGCAACAAGACCAAGAAGAAATCTGAAAAGGCAGGCAAGTCTATTCCTACACCCAAGGAAATCAAGGCTTTTCTCGACCAGTATGTCATAGGTCAGGATGAAGCCAAGAAATATCTTTCGGTGGCCGTGTTCAATCACTACAAGCGCATCAACCAGCAGGTGGCAGATGATGATGTTGATATTGAGAAGTCAAACATTATCCTCGTTGGTCCCACCGGCACCGGAAAAACGTTGCTCGCCAAATCTATTGCTCGTCTGCTCGATGTGCCTTTCACTATAGTCGATGCCACAGTGCTCACCGAAGCCGGATATGTGGGCGAGGATATAGAATCGCTCCTGACACGTCTGCTCCAGACTTGCGACTATGATGTGGAAAGGGCCGAGCGGGGAATTGTCTTTATCGACGAGATAGACAAGATTGCCCGCAAGAGCGACAATCCCTCCATCACTCGCGACGTCAGTGGCGAGGGTGTGCAGCAAGGATTGCTCAAACTCCTTGAGGGCAGCACCGTCCTTGTGCCGCCGAATGGTGGACGCAAGCACCCGGAGCAGAAGATGATAGCTGTCAACACCAAGAACATTCTATTTATATGCGGTGGCGCTTTCGATGGTATAGAGCGGAAGATTGCTTCACGCCTCAACACCCACATGGTTGGATACGGGCATGATGAGAAAGCTCGCAAGCAACAGCGAGAGAATCTGATGCGCTACGTGTTGCCTCAAGATTTGAAGTCGTTTGGCCTTATCCCCGAGATTATCGGTCGACTTCCGATTCTCACCAGCCTCGATCCGCTTGACCGTACGGCTCTGCGCCGTATCCTTACCGAGCCGAAGAATGCTATTACGCGCCAATATTCCAAGCTACTTGAGCTCGACGGTAAGACACTCGAGTTTACCGAAGATGCCCTCGACATGATTGTAGACAAGGCAATAGAATATAAGCTTGGTGCCCGCGGCCTTCGTTCGATAGTAGAGACCGTTATGGTAGATATCATGTACGAGGCTCCTTCATCTGAAGATAAGACTGTTACGGTAGATGCCGCATATATCGCATCTCAACTCGACAAGGCACACTTCGACCTTGCCAAAAATTGATTGCCCTGTGGGCAAATTTTTATGTGACGGACTCTTAGAGCGCGCTGATGCATGCCCGGATGTTTCAGGAGCATGTATTGTGTGACGTACTCAAATATCGGTATCGCAAAATTAGGGACATATTTTTAGATATGTCCCTAATTTTTTAGTATGACGGGCATGTCATGTACCTGTGGTGAAAGTCCATAAGGGGCGT
>CAJUIJ010000112.1 GCA_910586175.1 uncultured Muribaculaceae bacterium
TGCGTTATCAACAATTTTCAGTTCCCATGCCACCTTTTAACAACCGCATTTTTACGAGGACGCGACAAAGGGTCAGTCAAGATAGTCGGAGATGTGGTAGCGTGGGCGGTGCTTCGTCTCGAGATATACCTTGCCGACATATAGACCCACGAGTCCTATCGAGATCATCACCATTCCACCCACGAGCCATATGGAGAGCATGAGCGAAGTCCAACCGGGCACTACATTGCCAGAGCAGAGAGAGACTACCACATATATTGCGATGGCTATTGCGATGGCTATTGCAGCTGCCCCGAGGGCGAGAATCATATACATGGGGCGTATGCTGAACGAGGATATGCCATCGAAGGCGAGCGCGAGCATCTTTGCAAACGAGTATTTTGACTCACCGGCATTACGTTTTTGGCGTTCCTCCTCCACGTATGTGTGTGGATATCCCATCAAGGGGATTATGCCCCTCAGATAGAGGTTGCGCTCATCATAATTACGGAGTTCGAGCACCACCCTTCGCGACATTAGGCGGAAGTCTGCATGATTGAATACCGTCTTCAGGCCGAGCGAAGACTGGAGCCTATAGAACGATTCTGCGGAGAGCCTTTTGAAAGCGGAGTCGGACTTGCGGGAGCTTCTCACCCCGTAGACCACATCGTAGCCACTGTTGAAATCTCGCACCATCTCCGGGATACACTCGAGAGGATCCTGAAGGTCGGCATCTATTGTTATCACCGCATCTACAGGCTCCACAACCTCCATCGCTGACCCGGCCGGCCCATTAGCCGCGAACTCAGAAGATCTCATGGCGGCACCCCCCTGCGGCTCGTTGGCGACCGCGGTGAATATGCCGGCGAGGATTGCATTTTGCTGACCCGCATTGGAGACAAGGTTCAGGCCCTTGACTCGACTTGAAGCCGAGTGCAGGGAGGTTATTATGTTCCAAGTGCTATCCGTGCTGCCATCGTTGACAAACAGGATATAGCTTTGTTGAGATACGAGACCTTGTGCCGTCATCTCATCGAGGATAGAGATAAGCCTCGGGGCTGTAAGCGGCAGAGAGAGCTCCTCGTTGTAACATGGCACTATTATTGCGAGTTTCATTGTATATGCTTTAATTTTGGGCAGAGAGGCGAGAAAGATAGAGAGATTATGAGGAGTATTGAGGTTAAAATATATGCAAAAATATGAATTTGGTGTGAAAAAGGCAATAGAGGGGATGCAATATTTGTAAAAATCAAAAAAAATAGCTAATTTTGCGGACTCATAGTAGCCGACAGCCATTATGGGATGCGGCTTTGTGGCTTTATGTCTGCTGTGCATCAGATGGGCTTTTAGAGTTTTTTTGATGGTGGCCGGCTATAGCTGCCAACGCCTGATAAGGGAGAAGCCTCTGTAGTTCAACGGATAGAATAGAAGTTTCCTAAACTTTAGATAGGGGTTCGATTCCCCTCGGAGGTACAAGAAGATGAAGATCGGGTGCATAATATAAGCACCTGCATCGCCATTATAAAAGAGAAATGGATCGGAAGGATACATATACAATCAACCTGTTGAGTCTGAAAGAGGGCTTGAATGAATTCGACTACAAGATCGGTGACGGATTTTTCGGTTCGGAAGATTCGGGTTCGGTGCTTGGTGCGGATGTTGACGTGCACTTGGACTTGACACGGCGTAATGAGAGTTATCGGTTGGAGTTTTCGTTTGACGGAGAACTCCGGGCGGCATGTGACCGTTGTTTGGAAGCAGTGCCGATTGAGATTGCCGAGGACTACACGCTGATAGTGCGTCATGGAGAAGACTTCGAGAGTACCGAGACGAGCGAGGGTGATGAACTTCTGGTTATACCGGAAGACAGCACTACGCTTGATGTGGCATCCGTGATCCGAGACACGTTGCTTCTGAGCATACCTATGCGCTGCGTTCACGCAGAGGGTGAATGCAACGAGGAAATGGCTGCAAAGCTGGCGGAACACAGGGGAAGTTGAGACTTTTATTAAGTTGAGACTTATATTGAGACTTATTAAGAATAAGGAAAATAAAAAATAAAAACAACATATAAAAAAATAGAAGAAAATGGCACATCCTAAACGCAGACAATCGCACACCAGAACAGCGAAGCGTCGCACACACGACAAAGCGCTCATTCCGACAATCGCTCTTTGCCCCAACTGCGGTGCATGGCACGTATATCACACAATGTGTGGAGAATGCGGCTACTATCGCGGCAAACAGATGATTGAAAAGTAAAAATAACAGCAATGCCAAACGCTAAAATAAGCGGAATAGCGTCATATGTACCGGACGACATCTTGGACAACGAAATGCTGTCGAAGATGGTCGATACCAACGACGAGTGGATTACCACACGCGTCGGCATCAAGCAGCGCCGTATCCTGAAAGACGAGACATTGGGCTCGAGCTATATGGGAATCAAGGCGGTCAACAAGCTGCTTGAGGAAACCGGCACGGATAAGGATAGTGTGGATCTTGTGATTTGCGCTACATCGAATCCGGACTACCGATTCCCGTCGACAGCCTCGATAATCGCACATGGCGTGGGACTTGACAAAGCCTACGGCTATGATTTGCAGGCAGCGTGCGCAGGATTCATCGTGTCGATGCAGGATGCCCGGGCTTATATACAATCAGGTCTTTACAAGAAGGTCATCGTGGTCTGCGCCGAGAAGATGTCGAGCATGACAGACTATCAGGACCGTGCTACGTGTCCGTTGTTTGGAGACGCGGCGGCAGCGGTGCTTGTGGAGCCGACAGATGAGCCTGTGGGAGTGATCGACGGAGAGATTCATGTGGACGGCAGCGGTTTGCCCCACCTTTTGATGAAGGCCGGCGGTTCAGCAAGACCTGCAACCCATGAGACAATTGATGCCCGCGAGCATTACATCTATCAGGAAGGTCGCACGGTATACAAGAATGCCGTTCGCGACATGCTGACTTCGTCGCAGAGTGTGATGGAGCGCAATAACTTAGGCGTTAATGATGTGGATTGGTTTGTGCCTCATCAGGCTAACCTCCGTATCATCGAGGCTGTGGGAGGACGCATCCAGATACCTGCGGAGAAGACTTTGGTCAACATACAGCATTACGGCAACACATCGGCAGCCTCTATACCTTTGTGTCTTGATGAGTACAAGCATCAGCTCAAGAAGGGCGACAAGATTGTGATAACGGCCTTTGGTGCCGGCTTCACGTGGGGTGCCATGTATCTCATCTGGGCCATAGACTGACCGGCCTCACCGGCCCGGGAGTAACCCGACTGAAGAAGAGCGGCAGCATTAGCTGCAAGACTACCTAACGAATACAAAAGGGCATCGGATTGAATCGGATGCCCTTTTAAGTTATCACATCGTGGCTCTTCTTTATATTTCCAGCATACAACACTATGATGGTGCGGGTTCACCCCCTTGGCTTGTGCCGGCTTAAACTTGGTCGGCAATAACGTCGTTGGCTTTTTACGGTTGGCTTTTTGTGTCCGGTGTGAACAATGGTGGCTTTGGAGGGGTTTTTACATTGCAGGTGCACCTATCCGGGTGCTTCCTGATTGTATAAAACTTAAGACTGGAATTATGAAAGAGAATGAAATAAGTGAGGCTGCGCGCAAGCGGGCTGAGGAAGTGTTGTCAACGAGTGTCGAAAATAAGGTGGCCGAGGGTCACCGTGCAGGTTTTGTCAACATAGTGGGCAATCCTAACGTGGGGAAATCTACGCTGATGAACGACCTTGTGGGCGAGCGGATATCAATAATTACTCAGAAAGCCCAAACCACACGCCACCGCATCATGGGTATAGTCAACACTCCGGAATATCAGATAGTTTTTTCTGACACACCGGGTGTGCTGAAGCCCAAGTATAAGCTTCAGGAGTCCATGCTGGAGTTTTCGGAGGGTGCACTGACTGATGCAGATGTGCTCGTATATGTGACCGACGTTGTAGAAGATCCGGAAAAAAACAAAGACTTTTTGGACCGTGTGGCCAAGGAACAGGTGCCGGTGCTGCTTGTCATCAACAAGATAGACCTTCTCAAAGGAGACAATGCACTCAATGAGATAGTTGACAAATGGCACGCACGCTTGCCTAAGGCAGAGATATTCCCGACGAGCGCGCTGGAACATTTCAATGTGGACAACCTGAAAAAACGCATTGTGGAGCTTCTGCCTGTATCTGCGCCATTTTTCGGCAAGGATGCACTTACAGATAAGCCCGCCCGCTTCTTTGTGACCGAGATTATCAGGGAAAAGCTCCTGCTGATGTATGACAAGGAGATACCTTACAGCACTGAGGTGATTGTGGAGAAGTTTGATGAGAAAGAGGGTGCGATACATATCATGGCAGTGATTTATGTGGAACGTGATTCTCAGAAAGGTATCATCATAGGCAAGGGTGGCGAGAAGATAAAGAGGGTTGGAATCGCGGCTCGTGCAGACATTGAGAAATTCTTCGGCAAGAAGGTTTATCTGGAGATGTTTGTGAAAGTTGAGAAGGATTGGCGCAACCGCGACAACAAGCTTCGTGAGTTTGGCTATAAGGAATGACTTGTGACCGCGCATCTGCGGCAAAGGAAACATCCTTTGGGGATCTTTGGTAGGGAGTAATACAAAAATACAGAAAAGATGAGTAAGCTTATCGCAATAGTGGGGCGGCCAAATGTCGGGAAGTCGACATTGTTCAACCGCTTGACGCAGACACGCCGTGCGATTGTAGACAATACAGCCGGCACGACACGCGACCGCCAGTATGGCAAGGTAGACTGGAATGGTCAGGAGTTTTCGATAGTCGACACCGGCGGCTGGGTGGTGAATTCAGACGATGTGTTTGAGGAGGAAATCAACAAGCAGGTTGAGATAGCAATCGAGGAGGCCGACGTGATATTGTTTGTGGTTGATTCAACCACCGGAGTGACTGACCTTGATGACCAGGTGGCGCAGATATTGCGCAGGTCAAAGAAGCCTGTGATTGTCGTGGCCAATAAGGAGGATGTAGGCGATGCACGCTTCAATGCGGCAGAGTTCTATTCGTTCGGCCTTGGCGACCCGATAGAGGTGTCATCGGCCAACGGTTCGGGCACCGGCGAGCTGCTCGATGAGATAGTAAAGGATATGCCCGATAAGCCTGAAGATGATGCCCCGGAGGAGAATGTGGCGAAATTTGCCATCGTGGGTCGTCCGAATGCCGGCAAATCTTCGCTTATCAACGCCTTTATCGGTGAGGAACGCCATATAGTGACCGATATAGCAGGCACTACACGCGACTCGATATATCACCGTTACAACAAGTTTGGCTTTGACTTCTACCTTGTAGACACAGCAGGTATCCGCAAGAAGCAGAAAGTGAATGAGGATATCGAGTATTATTCGGTGATACGCTCTATCCGCGCCATCGAGGCTTCAGACGTGTGCATCCTCATGATTGATGCCACCCGCGGCATAGAGGGCCAGGATGCCAATATCTTCGGTCTTATACAGCGCAACCGTAAGGGATTGGTGGTATGTGTGAACAAGTGGGATCTCGTGGAAGACAAGTCAATAGCAGCTCAGAAGCGATATGAGGATGCGATTCGCACTAAATTCGCACCGTTCACAGACTTCCCCATTATCTTCACTTCAGCACTGACCAAGCAGCGTATCTATAAGGTGCTTGAAACTGCAATCGAGGTCTACAACAATCGCAGACGCATCATACCGACATCTCAGCTCAACACATATATGCTTGAGCAGATTCAGGTGACACCGCCACCGAGCAACAAGGGAAAATTTGTGAAAATCAAATATGTGACGATGCTCAAGGATGCTATGATACCTACGTTCGTATTCTTCTGCAACCTGCCACAGTGGGTGAAAGAACCATACCGCCGCTTCCTGGAAAACAAGATCAGGGAACATTGGGATTTCCACGGCACTCCTATCGCAATCTACATGAGAGAAAAATAATGAATAATGAATAATTAAAAATGAATAATGAATAATTTTGACTGTCAGAGATATGCGGATGATCTTTCTTGATATCTTTGACTGTGAAAGATGGCAAATTAAAGAGTTATTAATTATTCATTATTCATTAAAAAATTTGGCCGCTTACTCCTTTTGGAGGGCGGCCACTTTTGTTTAGTTGAAGTAGTTTAATAATCTTATGTAGAATGGGGAGTCGGGGGCGGGTAGTTGACGCTCCATTCTCGCGTGACGGAAGTTTGCGTATCGGTAACCGAGCAACCATATAGTCATGGCGGAGAATGAACCTACCAACCAGCCTACGAGGATATCTGTGGGGTAATGCACTCCCATATATACTCTGGAATAGCTCAGCAGAAGCATCCATAAAATCATAGTTACTGCCATTGCCCTTGTGCGGAATTGCATCATCAGGAAGGTGGCGAGTGCAGCAGTATTGGCACCGTGGCATGAGGGGAACCCGTATCGACCACCTTTGACGCCGTGCACGAGTGTTATGAACTGGCTGATTGGGTTGTCGGGATTGGATGGCCTCAGACGACACACATAGGGGCGAATCACGTGGCTGCATATCTGGTCAGCCATCAGAATCGTAAGTGCCACTCCTATCAGCGCTATGCCGGTGCGCTTCCAACCGAAACGGCGTTGCATTAAGAATATCAAAAATGCGTAGAAGGGTATCCACACAAGCTTACCGGTGACTACATACATGAAGTCATCAAAAAAGGGTGTATGATTGCCGTTGGCGGCAAAGAGCAAGCTCTGGTCGAGCTCATTAATGAAATCTATCATGATGCAAGGGGTTATTTTTAATAATAACGCAGTCAGTGTAATGGGTATTATATTGCTATTGTGAAAATAATGCTGATTTAACTTCGTTTTTTATATGGATGGATGGGTTGGAGTAGGGGTTAAAATTTTTGTTATGATTGAATTGGCTTCATTGGGAGATTTTGTGATTGGTGGGGGGATGGTCAGCACTGATGATTTGCTGGCGATTGCCGAGTTGCTTCCTTTGCATCGTGAGGAGATATGGGAGGCGGCTTCGCGTATCACCTCGCATTATCATGGACGTGCGTTTGACTCGTGTTCGATTGTCAACGCCCGGTCAGGACGTTGCGGCGAGGATTGCAAATGGTGCGCACAGTCATTGCATTATAATACCCATTGTGATGTATATGGGTTAATCGGCCCTGAAGAGTGCCGACGTCATGCCGATGCAAGCCGACAGCATGGCATCGGACGCTTTTCAATGGTGACTTCTGGGCGCAAGATGGGTGGTGCCGAACTTGACCGAGCCTGTGAAATTATCAAGGGAGAGGCTGAAGTAGGAGGTCTTGGACTCTGCGCATCGATGGGTCTGCTCGGCAAGGAGGAGCTCCGTAAGCTTAAGGAGGCCGGCGTGACTCGCTATCATTGCAATCTTGAGGCTGCCCCTGAGTTTTTCGACACGCTTTGCAGCACGCACAGCGTGGCCGATAAGCTCGAAAGCATAAGGCAGGCACGCGAGGTCGGACTCGAGATATGCTCCGGAGGTATCATCGGCATGGGAGAGACCATGCGCCAGAGAGTGCTCTTGGCGTTGGAGCTACGCAAAGCGAAACCGGTCTCAATACCTATCAACATACTCTGTCCGATTGAAGGTACGCCCCTTGAGTGTGCAGAGCCACTGAGCGAAGAGGAGATACTTGACACCATCGCATTATTCCGCATCGCTCACCCCACAGCGATATTGCGCTTTGCCGGGGGCAGGGGCAAACTCAGCCGCGCCGGACAACTTAAGGCCCTCCGCATTGGCATGAACGGCGCTATCGTGGGCGACTTGCTGACGACGGTCGGCAGCACGGTGCAGGCTGACCGCGAGCTGACCGCTGAGGCCGGCATGGATTGGAATTAATATGACTGCAAAAGTTTTGCAGCCGGTTAGGATTTTTTATAATTTTTGTTTGGGCAATGGTTAGGAAAACGGGGATTAATGTGTTAACTTTGCAATTGAGAAAGTTGTAAGGACTTTAAGGACTTTAAGGACTTTAAGGACTTTGAGGACTTTGAGGACTTTGAGGACTTTGAGGACTTTGAGGACTTTGAGGACTTTGA
>CAJUIJ010000113.1:0-3149 GCA_910586175.1 uncultured Muribaculaceae bacterium
ATGTTCCTTTGCCTTTGGATGCGAGTTGGGAAAAATAAGTTAACACCTGTGATTTTATAAATCGCCAATTCTATTGTGGGCGTTTTGGAAAACGCCGTTCCATTTCACTAAAATTTAAGCGGATGTATCTTATTCAATTATGATACATCCGCTTTCTTCGGTTAATATTTAATATTACTTGTTGAAAGGTGGCGGGGTGCCGTCATCGTCATCTTCTGTCAATCTCCTGAAGCCCTCGTCGAGGTCGGATGAAGCATCCTGCTTTTGCGCGTGATTTTGCTGCTCGGGAGCTGATTTCGTATTTGACACGGAATCATGTTCTTTAGTCTGTTCGAGCTGCTTGTTGATTTCTATTATTTCATCGGTACGCGATTTCCATTGGCGCTTACCGAGAATAGTCTGCACATCATCGTGATATATCACCTCCTTCTCCACGAGCAAATCGCGTATCTGGTTGTGCTGCTTGGCGTATTCGCGCAGTATGCTCTTGGCTCGCTCATACTGCTCGTTGATGATGCGTTTCACCTCCTCGTCGATGATATCGGCTGTATGGTCGGAATATGGCTTCTGGAAGCCCATATCCTGGCCTGTCGAATCGTTGTAATTAAGGTTGGGGAGCTTGTCGCTCATACCATATACAAGCACGAGTGAACGGGCTATCTTGGTACATTTCTCAAGGTCATCGCTCGCACCGGTGCCAATCTGGCCAAGGAAGAGTTCTTCGGCGGCACGTCCACCAAGAAGGCCACACATCGTGTCGAGCAACGCCTGCGTAGGAATAATCTGACGTTCTTCAGGTGCATACCAGGCAGCTCCGAGAGCGCGGCCACGCGGCACAATTGTCACCTTAACCAACGGATTGCCATACTTAGTCATCCAAGAGATAGTGGCATGTCCGGCCTCATGGGTAGCAATGGCCAACTTCTCCTCATCGGTGATGATACGCGACTTTTTCTCCAATCCTCCCACTATACGGTCAATGGCCTGCATGAAGTCTGACCATTCCACAGCCTCCTTATTATTGCGGGCCGCAATAAGGGCTGCTTCATTGCAGACATTCGCAATGTCGGCACCAGAGAAGCCCTGGGTCTGACGGGCGAGCTGCTCCACATCGAGCTTGCTTGTGCACTTGATGTTGCGCAGATGCACCTGGAAGATCTCCATGCGGTCGCTCAGTTCGGGAAGATCCACATAGATCTGGCGGTCGAAACGACCCGGGCGGAGGAGAGCCTTATCGAGCATATCGGCACGGTTGGTAGCAGCGAGACAAATCACGCCATTGTTCGACTGGAAGCCATCCATTTCGGTAAGCATCTGGTTGAGCGTATTCTCGCGCTCATCGTTAGAACCCATATTCGGGTTGCGGCCACGCGCACGACCCACGGCATCAATCTCATCGATAAACACAATGCAGGGAGCTTTCTCCTTAGCCTGCTTGAAGAGATCGCGCACACGTGCGGCACCCACACCCACAAACATCTCCACGAAGTCTGAACCAGACATAGAGAGGAAAGGCACATCCGCTTCACCGGCCACAGCCTTGGCGAGCAGGGTCTTACCGGTGCCCGGAGGGCCAACGAGAAGAGCACCGCGAGGAATCTTGGCACCCAGCTCGGTGTAACGCTGCGGATTCTTCAAGAACTCCACGATCTCCTCAATCTCAACTTTTGCCTCGGCCAAACCCGCCACATCCTTGAATGTGACATTAGTGCCATTATTCTTGTCGAAAACGATAGCCTTGGACTTGCCTACACTGAATATGCCACCGGAGCCACCGGCAGCACCCGACATGCGCTTCGACATGAAGACCATCATGACAATAATCAAGAGAATAGGACCAAAATACCATACGAACTTCATCAAGTCGCTGCCCTTCTCATAGTTCACCTTAATCTCAGGTTTACCCAGCTTGGCAAGCTCAGCATTCCAGTCATCGATCTTATCCTGAATCTTGTCGGACGAAGGGATAGTGGTCTTTATCTTCTTGTCGCCTGTCATTTGCGGGGACATCTCGAAATTATAAGCTTTCGCACCCTGCTCAGTCAAGAAACCCTCAGCTGTGCCGTTCTGGGTGAAAATAAGAATCTTGTCGAGTTCACCCTTTTGGGCGGATGTCTGAAATTGCGACCAGTTGACCTCCTTGATCTGCGAACCGTCCTGGAAATAATAGAGGGCAAGCAGCGAGAGAATAATCAAGCCATACATCCAATACATATTGAAAAGCGGCTTGCGGCTCTGGCCTTTGTTTTTGTTTGGTTTAAGAATGCTCATGTCGATATTCTGTGTGAGTGGAAAAATCAGTCGAGGTCGGGGAGCTCGGAAACCTTGGCGTCACTCCAAAGGTCCTCGATATTATAAAATTCGCGAGTCTCAGGCAGGAAAACATGCACAAGAATCTCACCGTAGTCAATCACAATCCATTGAGAATTGCGATAACCGTCATAATTGTAAGGCTTAATATGCAGTTTTTCACGCACCTCCTCGCGGATATTGTCGGCAATTGCCGACACCTGAGAAGTGGAATTGCCCTGACATACAATGAAAGCAGACGCAGGGGCAGTCTGGAGACCACTGAGGTCAATGTCGGTAATCTTATGGCCTTTCCTGTTACGAATCGCCTCTATTATCGTCTCCTCGAGAGACGCAACGTTATTTGTCATATGTTATATTAAGTTAGTTACTGAAAGTGGTGTAAATGCAGGAGCCGACAGCATAAAATGACAGTGCTGAAAATGCAACGGAATACATCACCACTATATTCTAACAATTTTCAAGCCAAAAATATTTATAACAAAGAGAATTTTTTGCCAAGATTGTGCAAAATTAATAAAAAAGTAGCGTATATGAGCATGCACAGCGGTTAAAAAAATAGATGCCCGTCAAATAATGAAACTTAAACTTACGTTTTCTACATAATGAGAATTTTCAGATTAAATAGAATAAAAAGCGCACTGACACTCCTGTTTGTGGCCATAGCCGCCATTGGTGCCCATGGAGAGAATGTGCGCATATCGGGCAAAGTAATTGACAGCGAAGACAAGCCGGTAGAATTTGCCACAGTGCGGATAGCCCACACGGCGATAGGCACCAACACCAACCTCAAGGGAGATTACACACTCTCGGTGGCGCAGAAAGACACGGTAGACATT
>CAJUIJ010000113.1:3159-8033 GCA_910586175.1 uncultured Muribaculaceae bacterium
ATATTCAGCTGCATAGGCTTCAAGACAGTCCAGCACAAGCTGATATCGCCCAAAGGGGACCTGACACTGAACGTGCGGCTCTACCCCACCGATGTGGATCTGCGCGAGGTGGAGGTGATAGGCTACAGGCAGAACTCCAACGGCATGCAGACGCTCAACACCGAGAGCTACAAACTATCGCCCGACGTATCGGGAGGCAGCGTAGAGGCACTCATCACCACTATGCCGGGAGTGAACTCATCTAACGAGATGAGTTCTCAATATTCAGTGCGCGGAGGATCGTTTGACGAGAACTCCGTATATATCAACGGCATGGAACTTTACAGACCACAACTTGTGCGAAGCGGACAGCAGGAGGGTCTCTCAGTGATAAATCCGGACATGGTGGGCAATATCAAATTCTCATCGGGAGGTTTTCCGGCACGCTATGCCGACAAGATGTCATCGGCACTCGACATAACATACAAAGATCCGGAAGCCTTCGAGGCGGCTGTGGCAGCGAGCCTGATGGGGGCATCGGCTACCGTGGGCACAAACAGCGGCAAATTCTCTCAGCTCACAGGTGTGAGATTCAAGAAAAACAACTCACTTCTATCCACTCAAGACACCAAGGGAGAGTATGACCCGACGTTTTTTGACTTCCAGACCAACATGAACTTCAAACCATCGGAACGCTGGACAATCAACCTCTTAGGCAATATATCGCTCAACCACTTCAACTTCAAACCCCAAGACCGCGAGACCACCTTCGGCACCAGTGAGGATGCAAAGAGCTTCAAGGTATATTTCGACGGAGCGGAAAAAGATAAGTTTGAGACATATCTCGGGTCGTTGCAAGCCACCTACAGGCTCAACAAAGCCACGAGCTTCAGCCTCGGCGTGGCAGGATTTCTCTCAAATGAGCTTGTGACCTATGATATATCGGGAGAATACTGGCTCGACAAGGCAGGCACAGTAGGAGAAGATGGCATAGGAGGTGAACTTGGTGTCGGCAAATATATGGAACACTCGCGCAACAGGCTCAAGACCTCGGTGCTTCAGATATCGCTAAAGGGTACGACTAAATATCGCGCCAACAACTTCAGCTACGGCATAGGTTATCACGCCGAGAAATTTCATGACCGCACGCGCGAGTGGGAATGGCGAGACTCGGCAGGCTACTCGCTACCCACGTTGCCAGAGGGGGTTCATCTTATTTATAATCTAAGTTCGCGTCAGAATATCAACATAAACCGGCTTCACGCATATCTCGAAGATGCGATATATATGAGCAACAACTTCGCCTACATGACACTCAATGCAGGCCTAAGATTCTCATATAATGACTTCAACAAGGAATTTCTCGTGTCGCCGCGCGTCAACTTCTCATTCAACCCGCTCAACTTGAACAACTGGTACTTCCGTGTAGGAGCAGGCATGTATTACCAATCTCCTTTCTACAAGGAATATCGTGAGACAGTGACCGATGAATATGGCAATGGCATAATAAAGCTTAACCGCAACATAAAGTCGCCACTAAGTGTGCAACTGATAGTCGGTGCGGATTACACGTTCAGGGCCATGAACCGTCCGTTCAAGCTGACAGCTGAAGCTTATTACAAAAACCTTTCGAACCTCATATCATATGAATATGACAATCTGAAGATAACATACTCCGGACGCAATGACTCCAAAGGATACGCTATGGGTCTTGACATGAAGTTGTTCGGTCAGTTTGTGGAAGGCACAGATTCCTGGGTAAGCTTTTCGTTGATGAAGACACAACAGACACTCGACGGCAAGAAAGTGCCACTGCCAAGCGACCAGCGTTACGCTGTAAATGTCTACTTCACCGACTACTTCCCGAAATTTCCGAAGCTTAAATTCAGCCTGCAAGGTGTATTCTCAGACGGTCTGACAATGACACCTCCACACACCAGCCGATCTCAGACATACTTCCGCGCGCCGGCATACAAGCGACTTGACATAGGCGTGAGCTGGCAATTTGTAGGAGCACCGAGCGACAAACCGCGTACTTCAGGAGCACTGAAATACTTTAAGAGCATCGTCTTAGGCTTGGATGTATTCAACATTCTCGACATATCGAACGTGAGCAGCTACTACTGGGTGACAGACGTAAACAACCTGCAATATGCCGTGCCAAACTATCTGACACGCCGACAATTTAACGTGCGTCTCTCCATGGAGTTCTGACAAGGTAACATGAGACACATAAAACTGCGGTCAACTTGCAATGTTGACCGCTTTTTTTTAATTTTGTAGTCAGAAATAAAAACTAAGAAATATATGGCTCAGAAACCAAGCATTCCCAAGGGTACACGCGATTTTTCGCCGGTGGAGATGGCGCGACGCAATTACATCTTCGATACAATCAAGAAAAACTTCAGACTCTTCGGCTACAAGCAGATAGAGACTCCGTCGATGGAGAATCTCTGCACGCTTATGGGTAAATATGGTGAAGAAGGAGATAAGTTGCTCTTCAAGATACAGAATTCGGGAGATTTCCTGAAATCTTGCTCCGACGAGGAGCTTGCTGACCGCAATCTTATTAAGCTTACCAACAAGATGTGTGAAAAGGGGTTGCGTTATGATCTCACAGTTCCTTTCGCACGCTTTGTGGTGCAGCACCGCAATGATCTGCAAATGCCGTTCAAGCGATACCAGATACAGCCGGTGTGGCGTGCTGACCGTCCTCAGAAAGGGCGTTACCGCGAGTTCTATCAGTGTGATGCCGATGTGGTGGGTTCCGACTCGCTGCTCAATGAGGTGGAACTGCTATCGCTCATTGACAAGACATTTGGAGAGCTTGGCATAAACATCGTGGTGAAGGTTAACAACCGAAAGATACTCACCGGCATAGCAGAGACAATAGGAGAAGCCGACAAGATTGTAGATATAACTGTAGCCATCGACAAAATCGACAAAATCGGCTTGGACAACGTTAAGGCGGAACTACTTGAAAAGGGATTATCGCAGCAAGCGGTAGCTGCTTTGGAGCCTATATTGACTCTCACCGGAAGCAACGAAGAGAAAATGCAGGTGATGAAGGAGTTCCTTAAAGATTCAGCCACCGGTCAGAAAGGAATCGAAGAGATGTGCGAAGTGATAGGAGGCATTGACACTATCGGCCACAAGGCTGATATGGAGATTGACATATCATTGGCCCGTGGACTCAATTACTACACCGGCACAATCCTGGAGGTTAAAGCTAAGGATGTGGCGATAGGAAGCATCACCGGCGGAGGACGATATGATAACCTCACCGGCGTGTTCGGAATGCCGGGACTTTCGGGTGTAGGCATATCCTTTGGTGCTGACCGCATCTATGATGTGATGACCCAGCTGGAACTCTTTCCTGCCGAACTTGGACAAACTGTCAAGGTGATGTTTGTGAACTTCGGCACAAATGAGGCACTGCAATCGCTCAAATATGTGAAGGCACTGCGCGAAGCCGGAATTCCTGCTCAGCTATATCCCGACAATGCCAAGATGAAGAAACAAATGTCAACAGCCGACAGCGACAACATTCCCTTCGTCGCATTTGTGGGAGAGTCAGAGCTTGGCAAGGATGCAATCGTGCTTAAAGATATGATAAGCGGCGAGCAACAGACACTCACACTTGGCGAGACAATCGAACGTCTTTCATAATTATACGCTCTCATGTATAAGATAACGTCTAAAGAATTTCTGCTTCGGCAACCTTATTATCCGGAGGTTGCCGAAACTGCACCAGCCTACTTGGAGGTAGCCAACGGACTGCTATCGCGCACATTCAAGACCGAATTTGCAGGCAAAATACCTGAAGGTCTGCTGAAACGCATATGCCTCACCCTCACTGACTATCTGCAAGATATTGTTGCCGACGGCGGATTGTGGCGTTCATTTGTCGATGCCAACATGATGCTTTATGGATGGAAGGTGCCGTTTCATGAAGTTGGTGATAATTATGTGGACTATGAACTTAACCGCGAGGATGTAAGATTTCTCGTATGGTATGTCACAGTGATGCTCAGCGAGGAGAACCGTTACCTCTACCCTCTCGACAAGCAGCTTCTTGAATTTGCCGACATATGTTTCGACACACTCGAAGAGGTGTATGAAGATGCTCCGGAGCCTGAAGACTGGCATTTGGCACGAGGATTGGAGTTTAACGATACGCAAGACCACAAAGCTATCTACGAGCTCGGCAATTGGTTATTTCTCCATTCATACCTGCTCACTCCGGCATTTGCCCTAACACTACAGGAAATTATCTCCTCGGTGAATACGCAAGACCCGGATGCTCATAAGAAAATCAATGAGATGCTGGAGGAGGCGATGATTGAAAACACCACCGGACCGTTGGCACTCTTCACTCCGGAATGGGTTTATCTTATGATAGAGCGCAAATTTCCGGCCGAGAAGGGTAATGGCCAACCTGCCGAGATACATAAGTTCTACAAGAAATTTACCGAATATACCGGCGGCGAGAACATTAAGTTTTTTGGATCGTATGAAGAGATGAACCGATTCTTCATCGAAGCACTTGGATGGGCAGAAGGTGAGGAGCACTTGTCGCAAGCCAAGGGTGCGCACGATTATGTGCTGATGGTCACTCCTTACAAAGGGATGCTTATGGCACGCGACATCGCACGCTGCATCAAGGCACCGCAAAATCCGCTCTATGATGAAGATTATGCCTCCAAGTATGCTTTTAGTTTGCTCACCGACAGAGGGCTGTGTCCGGGTGACTTGTTACACCGAATATTTGAAGAAAACTGGCTTCTGGACGCCAAATTTCCGGATGCAGAAGTTCCTGAAGATGATAACCTCAGACTTGTGGCAAAGTATAAAGATTTTATAGCTCGCTGTTACCTACAACTATACTATAGAGG
>CAJUIJ010000114.1 GCA_910586175.1 uncultured Muribaculaceae bacterium
CTGCAATGCGCTATGCGGCATGAGGCTCTTCGAGCCTCCACAGTACAAAAGCTGCCTGCGCTTGCTTCGGTTGTTTGGTGCCGGCGTTTTGCTTTTCAGGCATCGGGTGCCCATGGGAAGCGGACTATTGTTGGAGTGGGCATCAGGGTGTAGTCCGGCTTCAGCAGGGTGTTGGTGCGTGTTTGGGTTATTGCTGCTGTCTTTATTTCAGGCTTATTATTGGATTGACCTTGGTTATTGGCTTCATATTGGGCTTGACCTTTTGCTTGTTCTTTGGCTGTTTGCAGGGTCTTTGCCACTGTGAGCATTGTGTGGCCTGAGTCTACTGCGTCGTCGGCTATGAGGATTCGTTTTGCTCCCGCTGCCATGGCATCTTTTATTTTATCGGGTATCGGTATTTGGGGGATGGCGGAGGGACTGCGTCGGTCGGTGATTGTCAGTATTTTGCTTTCGATTATCCTGAGAGCATCACATATGGGGCGCGGCAGGTGGCTCACTATGCGCGACACAATTCCGGCCTTGGCCTTTGTGGAGGGTCGTTGCAGGCGTATGGAGGCGAGCATCGGCGTCGGGTGCATGTGGCGTTGCAGCCTTTCGGCCACGTAGTCGCCTCCGGTGGCTATCCCGACTATCAAGTCCGGATGGAAGCCGGAGTTTTCTATCATTTCGGCGAGTGCTCGGCAGGCGTCATCGAAATCGTTGTTGTCGAGGGTCTTTATTTTCATTATACTTTAGCGACTTACTTAGAGGCTGACTTATTAACAGACTTTATGCCAGGGTGAGGATGGTGGAGTCGGGGGTAACCGATATTGATACTCTTGCTCCTAACGGTAGGGGGAGGTTGTCGTCAGTGTGTCCGGCAGGGAAGCCGAAAGCCACCGGAATCTTGATGTCGTAGCGGTCGAGCAGGTCGCGTATCATATGCTCCATGTCGGCATGGTTGCTGTCGGGGTTGTACTCGGTGAAATGACCCACCACGAGGGCTTTGCACTTTTGCAGTTGGCCCGACAGTATGAGCCTTATCAGCATGCGCTCCACTGCGTAAATCTTCTCGGCTATGTCTTCGATAAAGAGTATCATGCCGTCGTCGGAGTTCGCCATTATCATTGGGTCAAAGGGTGTCGCAGCGAGTCCGTTTATTACGGCGAGGTTGCCCCCTGCTATTATGCCTTCGGACTCACCCGGAGTGTTAAGGGGATGGGCCGGGGTGATGTATTTAATCGGCAGGCCGTCGAAGAGGATGTGCATCATGGCGCGTGTGCAATAGTCATCGGCGGGGAGCAGGGAGAGATGTTTGGCCATTGGGGCGTGGAGAGAGATTACTCCGGCTTTTTGCCATAGGGCATGTAGGGCGGAGATGTCAGAGAAGCCTATCAGCCATTTCGGATTTTCGGCTATCAGGGTTACCGGGATGTTGTGCAAGAGGTGGTTGCAGCCGTAACCACCTCTTGCGCATAAGATTGCCTTGATGTGCGGGTCGGTTATGGCAGTCAAAATGTCTGAGAGACGGTCGGCGTCGGAAGCTGCATAAGTGCCTTGGGCCGGACCCTTGGCGTGTGGCATTATTACCGGGTTGAGGCCTTCTGCTTCGAGGGCTTTTACCGCGTGGTCTATGTAGTCCGGTTTTACTGTTGTGGCCGGTGATAGTATTGCTATCTTGTCGCCTATTTTCAGATTTTCTGGTTTTTTCATATCTTTCATGCGCTTTGCGCCTGCACGCCTCCAAAACCGCTATGCAGCTTCATTTTATTGGTTCTCTTCTTTTCTCTTCCTTCTTCTCTCTTCTCTCTTCTTTTCTCTTCTTCTTTTTAGAAGGGTTGGACTTCTATTCCTGCTTGCTTTATTTTTTCAGCTATTGCCTCTAATTCATTGCGGTCCACTTTCCTGAGGTTTTCTTCGGGGGTCTTTCGGTCTATGCTGTAGATCATCACCTCTTTGGGTTGGATTTGGTTGTAGGCCTCTATGAGGGCATTGACTTCTTCGGGGGTGGTATTGTCTATGCTATGGCCGTCGTGCTCGCCTCGAAGGAACATGGTCTGGATAATCGCCTGGCCTTTGAATTGTTTCAGGGCCTCAACCACACGGTCTACGGTGAATTCCGGGGAGTTGGGGCGGTCAATGATGCGCATGGAGGGTTCGATGGCAGAGTCGAGTTTCAGGATATTGTTGTCCACACGGCGCAGAGCTTCCACCACTTTGGGGTCGAAGATTCTTGTTGAATTGGATAGTACAGAGACCTTTGCTTGTGGGTAGTACTTGTCTCTCAGACTCAGTACGGTGTCTACGACTTCTTTGAAGTTGGGGTGGAGGGTGGGTTCGCCGTTGCCGGAGAAGGTGATTACATCAAGCTTCTCGTTATTGGCGTGCATCTCGCGCAGCTTTGCATCGAGTTGGTCGTGGATTTGCTGCACAGATGGGAGCTTGGCGCTTCCTGCGCCTTGGGCGTTGAATCCTGCTTCGCAATATAGGCAGTCGAACGAGCAAATCTTGCCGTCGGCGGGCATAAGGTTGATGCCGAGAGAGACACCGAGGCGGCGTGAGTGTATGGGGCCGAAAATGGCTGAATGAAATAGAATTGTCTGCATATCTTTAGATATTAAGTCTGAGTTATTAAGTGGTTTGCTTGGGGATGGACTTCCTTTTTTGCATCGAGCCATCCTTGGTCACTATGTAATATGTTGAGGAGATTTTTATTATAGGTAGATCTGATAGGGAGTCGGTATAGACAGCTATCGGGACGTTTGGGTTGAAATTTGGGTCTGTTTTCAGGCGTTTTACCTTTTCCTGGCCGAGACAGTTTCGGCCTTCAAAATTCCCCGTGAGCCTGTGGTTTGAATCTGTTTGGGGTTCCGTAGCCAATACCCGGATGTTGCCTTGGCGTTTGGCCCAGGGGGATATCCAGTTGGTTAGGCTTGCCGAGATTATGTAGACACGGTCTCCCGCCTTCAAGTGGGCTTGTAGAGCCGACAAGACATCGGGGTTGGTGTGTGAGTCTATGTAGTCAGCAAAACTGTTGCCCCAGCGGTCGAAGGTGGAGAGCGGAAGGCCCTTGTACCAGGCTCCGAAGAGTTTCATCTTCGCCTTTGAGGACGAGCTGAAGCCGAGTTTCCAGGCAAGTATGGCCGGCATTGCCCTTGCGATGCCGGAAAGGAACCGCCAACGAGACAGAAACATACGGGCGAATGCAAAGAGAGAGTCGCCATGCAATATGGTGCCGTCGAAATCGAAGATGGCTGTGGTGGGAGTGGGTGGTATCATCAGATAGCAATTATATGTAAATCATGATTGAAACACATATAAACCAGCAAATCACGCATAATTGCAGGCCGCGGTCGTGGGTCAGCATGGCCACCGGTTCGTCGCCCTCACCACGGGCAAACACGAGCATGAGATAACGCAATATGCCCCCTATCACGAAGATAGATGAGCAATAGAAATATTCGGAACTGCATGCTATGCCCGAAGGGGAGAGCGAGTACATGATATAGCCGAATATCGACATAGCCGCGAGAATGCCTATGCCTACATTCATGAAGAGAGGGGAGTAATTTTTTACCGATTCGCGCTGGGGGTTACCTGCCCGCTCCTGAATCATGAAGTCAGACCTGCGCTTCGACATGGCGATCAGCAGGGTGACAAGGAAAGTCATGATAATAATCCATGAGGAGAGGTATATTGCACACGCAATGCCGCCGGCAACAATGCGCAACACGAATCCGAGTGCGATAATCATGATATCGATGATAGCCATATGTTTGAGCCATAAGGAATAGGCCACATTCATGAGCATATATGACCAGACTACGGCCACGAGGAGTAAAGCGCGAGAGGGAGCCGGGTATATGAAAAAGGGAATTGCTGTGGCTATGACCACAAGCATTACGGCAATCGTTATGGCGAGAGATGGGGAAACTGCTCCGGAGGCCACAGGGCGGAGGCGTTTCTTGGGGTGGTTGCGGTCAGCCTCGCGGTCCATCACATCGTTGATGCAATATACGGCCGACGACACCATGCAGAACATGGCGAAAGCCATAACGCTGAGTGCCAGCAGCTCCCGGCTCAGAAGAGCTCCGCTGAAGAATAGCGGCATGAATACGAATACGTTTTTGAGCCAATGCGAAGGGCGGAGAAGTTTTATGACAGGAGACATATACAGGTATTAAGTATTGGTTATAAGGTAGGCTGATGTTCAGATAAGTCGGATTTCATTTAAGGGAGAGATCTTCGGCTTTTGGACCAAAGAGAGATTTATCTTGATAACGTTTGAAGTCACGCCATTGCTCATTGCTGAGCACCACGAATATATGGTCAGGCATATGGGGGTTCCAAGGGATGGCTACCGAGTCGGAAGCGGCTTCGGGAATATGGTCTTTACAAATCATGCCATCAATGCCGTGCTCATATGCCTGAGTCTTAAACTGAGGTAGGTCGGTAGAGATGGGTAGCGGGGAAGAGTGCAAGGAGAGTGATATATTTTGCTGCCATAATTCTGTGTGGACTATCAGATATGCGGTGCGTCCGGCCGCCGCCGCTGCATTGATTATGGCGAGCATGGCAATGGCTACTATCCACCTCTTGCCTATGCCATTGATGGTCAATGCCGTGCAGATTGCAACAGGAACAATCCATAGTTGGCAGATATAGCGTGCCCACCATGACTGTGGATATAGGAAGCAGGAAGCTAACGAGAATATGGCAAGCCATGAGCACCAAGAGGGGATGTGGTGGCGAAACTTAACCCATGCTGTCACAGTGAGGATGAGGATTATGGGGGTGAGGAAGCCGAAGCCGCCAAGAGCGGTGTCGTAGATGGGAGGCACAGGTCGTGCAAGAGAGATGAAGAAAGCTGAGAAACGATCGAGAGAGGCTACCTTGTCGGGGGTAAGGCGGGTCATGATGTCCACCTTCCCCTCGCCGCATAGCGGATATAGCGGGTGTCCATAATCTATCCAGTTGGTAAGGTATGGATGGCTGCATAAGACCACGACGAGAATGATTGTCAATAACCCGATAACGAGCATATAACGAGGCATAAACTTCCTTGCAGGCTTGTGCAAGCAACTCCATGCGAATATTGCCAATAGGAGAAGAGCCTGCTCGAAGCCGATATTGAACTTAAAGGCGAAAGCCATGAGCGAGGCGAAAAGAATTATGGAAGCCATGGCGATGCGCGGCGCAGGCTTATCGGCGCGATATAGAATGGCTGTGGCGCAGAGGGTTATGAGCCATAGATAATACTTGGAAAAATCGATATAGAAAGTGGCGAACTGCGTTATGCCTACCGGGTTGAGGGCTACAATGAGGGAGAGCCATACCAGCAGACTTCGCTTCATAGCGGGGCAGCAGCTGCGCATTGTGCCAGCGAATATGAGTGACGCTGACAGTATCAGCATGATATTTACACATTTGGCCGCCTCAAGCCTTCCGATGGTCAGATATACAGCTGCTTGCATTATCTCCATGCCGATGGCGTAATGGTTCACCCACAGCGAATCTGTAGGCTCGGAATACCAAGGGTTCCAGCCATTGGCGAGCGATACCACCGCTTCCTGATGATAGAAAGTGCCGTCGAAAGAGAAATCAGTGGTGCAATATGCAATTGAAATGGAGAGAAAGATTAAGATGGAGAAGAGGATAAATGCGCGTTTATAAGAACGCGTAGAGAGAGAGGCAGTGACAAGACCCAAAGCCAGCGCAGCCGGAAATATAAGGCCATTAAGGTCTGATCCGGTCAACAGGAAGACTGAAGCAAACAGGAAGCAAGCTGCCAGCGTGGCGAAAATGCCGCAGCCGGTGGCGAGCGTCAAATTGAATCGATTCTCGTGGATTGGGGTCATTGTTTGCCGGTGAGTAGAGCCTGAAGGTCGTGTAGAGTAGTCAAAGCCTGCAGGGGAGTGAGGTTATCGACGTTGATATTCAGCAGGCGGTCGCGTATCTGAGAGAGGAGTGGATCGTCGAGCTGGAAAAGGGAGAGCTGGTAGCCTTCGCGTTGCTTACCGAGGTTGGAGAGGTCGGGCTTGGAGGCGGAATCGCCATTCTTCTCGAGATTGGCGAGCACCTGATCGGCTCGGCGCACTATGGATGGAGGCATGCCGGCGAGCTTGGCCACATGGATACCGAAACTGTGGGCAGACCCTCCGGGTTCGAGCTTGCGCATGAAGACCACCTTGCCGTTAATCTCCCGCACCGATACATTCATGTTTATGATTCTTGCGAAAGACTTTTCCATCTCATTAAGTTCGTGGTAATGAGTGGCAAATAGAGTCTTTGGATGAGCTATATGGTTTTCATGGATATGCTCCACTATGGCCCATGCTATGGATATGCCATCGTAGGTTGAAGTGCCGCGTCCGAGTTCGTCGAAGAGAATCAGCGACCTGGGGCTCATATTGTTGAGAATGGAAGCGGCCTCATTCATCTCGATCATGAAAGTGGACTCGCCCGAAGAGATATTGTCGGAAGCGCCTACGCGGGTGAAGATTTTGTCTACATAACCTATTTGCGCGGACTCGGCCGGCACGAACGAGCCGATTTGCGCCATAAGCACAATCAAGGCTGTCTGGCGTAGCAGGGCCGACTTACCGGCCATATTGGGTCCGGTGATCATGATAATCTGCTGATGGTCAGAGTCGAGGTCGATGGAATTGGCTATATAAGGTTGGTCCGGTGGCAGACGGCGTTCGATCACCGGATGGCGCCCCTCGCGGATGTGGATAGCCATGGAGTCATTCATCACCGGGCGAACATACTTATAAGACTCTGCGGCAGAAGCAAAAGCGAGCATACAGTCGAGAAACTCATCGGCAGCGGCATGAGCCTGCATGTCAGTGATCAGACGAGCGAGCCCATCGGTGAGTTGGGCAAAAATGCGGGCTTCGATTACATTGATACGTTCCTCAGCATTCAATATCTTCTCCTCATAGTCTTTCAGCTCCGGGGTGATGTAACGTTCGGCACTGACGAGAGTCTGCTTTCTGATCCATTCTGCCGGCACCTTATCCTTGTGGGTGTTTCGGACCTCGATATAATATCCGAATACATTGTTGAAACCTATTTTGAGCGATGGAATTCCTGTGGCTTCCGACTCCCGGTTCTGAATGTCGGCGAGAGCCAGCCGTCCATTCGAGTGGAGATTGCGGAGTTCGTCGAGTTCGGCGTCTACACCCGGTGCGATAGCAGGGGCTTTGGAGAGAGCGGACGGGGCGTCGGGGAGAAGTGTTGCCTTAATGGTGTTGATGATGGGAGAGACATCAGGCATCGAGTCGGTGAGCTTGGCAAGCTGACGGTCCGGGTCGACATCGCTGTCATTAAATTGCGATAGAATGCCACGGAGCTGCATGGAAGCGGCGAGGGAGTTGGCGAGAGCCACGCAGTCACGGGGAGACAAGCGGCGTGCACCTACCTTCGTGACGGCACGTCGGAGGTCTCCGATTCGCTGCATTGCATCGATAGCCTGGCAGCGCAAGTCGGGGTCGCGCAGAAGGGACTCCACAATGGAGTGGCGGCGTGTTATCTCTTCGAGGTCGAGCAGAGGGAACGATATCCAGCTTCTGAGCAGACGCGCACCCATTGGAGTGGAAGTAAGGTTAAGCACATCGAATAGCGACAGGCCGTCGGGCGAGAGCGAGTCCTGAAGTTCGAGGTTGCGCACGGTGAATCGGTCAAGAGCCACGAAGCGGTCGGAGTCGATACGTCCGAGCGAGGTGATGTGGCGCAGGTCGGAGTGGTGGGTCTGGTCGAGATAGTGCATGATGGCGCCGGCGGCAATCACGGCATCGGGCCAATGCGACACTCCGAAGCCCTTCAGACCGTTGGTGCCGAACTGCGAGGCGAGACGTTGTTCGGCGGCATCGGAGGTGAAAATCCAGTCGTCGAGGTCGAACATGGCGCATCGGTGCGATATGTTCTCGTCGGTCCACTGCCGCAGGCCGGACATGCGCAGGAGCTCCTTGGGGCGTATGTTGCCTATCAG
>CAJUIJ010000115.1 GCA_910586175.1 uncultured Muribaculaceae bacterium
AGGGACTTTAGGGACTTTAGGGACTTTAGGGACTTTAGGGACTTTAGGGACTTTAGGGACTTTAAGGACTTTAAGGACTTTAGGAACTTTTTGACACTTAGATATGCCTCGAATCATAGCCATAGATTTTGGTCGTAAGCGCTGCGGCGTAGCAGTTACTGACCCTTTGAAGCTGATTGCGAACTCACTGCCGGTGGTGCGCACTTGTGACTTGCTCAGTTTCCTGCAAGATTATTGCTCTCGTGAGGATGTAGAGCGAATACTCATGGGCGAGCCGAGGCAGATGAACGGGGAGCCGTCTGAGTCAATGCGCTATATCAAGCCTTTTTTAGGGCAACTACGTAAGGCCATGCCCGACATGCCAATTGAGATGGTGGACGAACGCTTCACCTCAGTCATGGCCCATCGCGATATGCTGACTGCCGGCTTCAAGAAATCAGACCGCCAGCGCAAGGGACTTGCCGACGAGATGTCGGCTGTGATAATACTCACCACATGGCTTGAGACCCACTGACGATACCTCTGACGCTACTTCTTACGCTGTTTTTCAAGCTATCTCCGGCGCTACCTTCGGGTGCAGCATCGGTGTGATATGATGTCTTCTCTTTGGAGATTTCACAAAATTTTGTAATTTTGCAGAGTATTACATTTTTCAGAACGCTTTGCAATCGTGCATAGCATGATGTGTGAGGCTCTTCAAAATTATTTAAAACATGTACATTGCAAAAATGCTGCGGATGTCTGCCATAATATTGGCGACTTCCTCAACCGTTGTGTCGGCCGGTGCACAGGTTCCTGTGCAATATGGATCGGCAACAATCGCATCCATGCCCCCCACTTACAAGGCCAAGACAGAACAGAACGGCCCCGGGTTTAACGCCACAATGATGCTGTCGCGAAAGATTTTCGCAGATGAAGTATCCGGCACTACCGAAGGGCTGCTCGAGATTCCGGGGCATCCAATCCCCACAAATGATTGGTGGACAGACATCATCAACAACCGATATAGTGGTGCGCTATGGAGTTATCCGGCCATGCTGCGAACATCTGAAGATGGTGTTGAGATAAACTACCCCACCTACTGGGCTGACTACGGGAAAGAGATGAAAAGCCTGACCACCATTACTGTAGGAGCTAAAAAATATATTGCAGATGCAACCATCGCCAAGGATTGGCACGACTGGGATGTTGTGTTCAGAATGCCGTCGGCCAAGGGTAACGGTGAAATGACAATCACCTCAATGCATGGCACGCCATTCACATGGTTTGAGTTTTCCGGTCTTGCCCCCATATTACGCTTCAATATGCGGGGTGAACAGTTTGATGCCACTGACACATATTGCGGAATTAAGCTCGGACAAGACAAGTACGGCGTATATTATCCATCAGGAAAAGCTCCGGTGACAGGAGAAGATGGCACTCTCGAGTTCGAGGCAGGCACCGAATGGATTGTGGTTTCACTGCTGCGCACCGAGGAGGACCTCTCCACATTCGCCCGATATGCGAGCAGCATACCGCGCGACACGAAAGTGTCGTGGAATTATGACGAGACAAGCGGCAAAGTAAACAGTATATGGAGCATCAAGGCAGAAAACCTGCGTGACAAGCTCAGCAATGCCCCCGTGCTTCAAGGCTACCTGCCACACGCCTATAAATACATGCTGCCGGGAGCCACACTTCATTTCATAGACAATGAGGGCTTCAAGACTCCGCGTGGCAAGATGAAACTCGCCACATCAGAATCAGGCGACTTTCAATATTCATATCAATTTAGCGGCATGCTTCCCGCCTACGGCGCGCCATTGGCCGGAAACACAGATACGCATGGCTTCCGCCAAGAAGTGCTCGACAAACTAATGGCAGACTATGCTTCACAGGCAGGATTCGGTGGTGACACATACTGGGGAGGTAAGAGCTTGGTGCAGATGGCGATGAACATGAACTTTGCCAAGCAGACCGGCAATATAGAAGTTTACGAAGAATCAAAACGTAAACTCAAAGAAGCCTTCATAGACTGGCTGACATACACACCCGGAGAAAATTCGCACTTCTTCAGCTACTACCCGCGTTGGGGCGCTATGCTTGGTTTCGACGTATCATATGACTCAGATGCATTTAATGACCACCATTTCCATTACGGCTACTTCACATATGCAGCGGCACTTCTCTGCATGGAAGATAAGGAATTTGCAGCCGCATATGGCGAGGTGCTGACCATGATAGCAAAAGATTACGCCAACTGGGACCGCGAAGACAACCGCTTTCCCTTCATGCGAACGCTCGATCCATGGTGCGGCCATTCATGGGCCGGAGGATTGGGAGACCATGGCAACGACAACGGCAACGGACAGGAATCAACATCGGAGGCAATGCAAGGTTGGGGAGGTGTATATCTGCTCGGAGTGGCACTCGGCAATAAGGAAATGCGGGATGCCGGACTTTGGGGATGGAGTACCGAAGCCAGGGCCACACGTGAATACTGGTATGACATAGATTCACCTCGTGGTGCCAATAGCGGGGGGAGGCAACCCTGGCCCGGCAAAGGAGAGCGTCAGGGCAATTACGACTACAACGAATACCCCTACGCTTATAACTCCAACATAACCGGCAAAGGAATAGGCTGGTGGACATGGTTTGGCGGTGATCCACTCTTCATGCACGGCATACAATGGATGCCTGTGTCGCCGGCACTCGACTACCTCTCTTGGGACAAGGACTTTGTGGGATGGGCATTTCACGACATGATGAGTGGAGCCAACTCCAGTTTCTCGCACGAATGGTTCACACCCACTGCCAATAAAGATAATGGAGAGACAATAGAGCCATTGGCAGCCAACGACTGGGGCAACGTAGCACTTGCATATCTTGAACGCAACGACCCTCTGCAGGCTGCATCAATATTTGACGAGGCACTCGAACGAAACATGCACATAGCCACAGCTGTCAGCACGTCACACATATCATATTACGTTATTCACAGCCATTTAACATATGGAGACCCCGACTTCTCGATACATGCCGACATACCTACGGCCCAAGTAAGAGAGAAAGATGGCGTGCGCACTTATCTTGTATACAACCCCTCGGAAGCTGACCGCACCGTAAACTTCTTCGACGCGAGCGGCAAACAGATAAAGAGCGTGACCGCCCCTGCCAATAAATTGGCGGCCATAAACACCGATCCGATTGCGACAAAGATAGAATATAGTCTATGCGGCGGCACAATTGCGCCACCCGGCAATAGAGCCGAAGTGACGTATCGCACGCTTGACCAGTATGGAGCAGGTATGCCGGCAGAGACTTGTGTATTGACGCTATCTGACGGGGCTCCTGCAATAATCATCGGTCATGAACTCAAGATTGACGAGAATGCAAAACTCGGTGACAAATTCACATTGACCATTTCCAACGGCAGCCTTAGAGAGGAAATACCAATCATAGTCAATGATACCCCCGTAGCCCAAACATCAATGATTACCGGACTTCCGGAGATTTGCGAGGCCGGAGTGGTATTTGAAGTAGAATTGCGGACTACGGATCAGTACGGCACTGAGACAACTCCGCCAGATACGCGTTGGCAATATGCACCGGCAGATGGAGGAGAAATACGCGAACTCAATTTACCGGCATCAATTGCGGAGCCGGGCAAATACACTATCACTGCCATCTCAGAAACGCTGAATGCGGAAACATCGGCAGAAATCTTCATCACACCTTCGTTGCCTAAAATCTCAGCCGGGGCTTTGGCACTGGCATCAAGCGCGGAAAATGCCGGCTCGCTGCCACAAGGGGCAACCGACGGAGACATGCAGGTGCGTTGGGGCAGCAAGCACACAGACGACGAATGGTTGGTGATAGACTTAGGTGAAAACTGCGACATCTCACGGATATCAATCAACTGGGAAACTGCTTTCGCGTCAAGATACTTGCTTCAGGCAGCCCCCGACGGATGTAAACTAACCACCAAGAGTGTGGACTACGCCGGAACCACAAAAAGTGTGACAGTACCAACCGAAGAATCATGGCAAACCTTGAAAGAGAAAAATGCCACGTCGGCAGGCGACAAAACGACAGCAGTGCAAGGTAACGGCCGATACATTAGGATGAAGGGCTTGAGCAGAGGCACACAATATGGATATTCACTCTATGAGATGAGCATATATGGAATCAAAGGCTCCACCCGTCCTGACGACATAATAGGGATTGCCTTCTCAATGCCGCCGGCGATAAACTCTGAAGAGACTTTGCTCCTTGAACCGAAGGCATTCAACCGCAAAGGAGAAAGCACCCTTACACCGCAGATAGAATGGAGTAGCGACAAAGAGGCCGAATTCACCGGCAACAGATTCACGCCCCACGCTCACGGAATCTACACAATCACAGCCACCATACCGAGAAGCGACTGTTCGACAAGCTCCACAATTTTCGTAAACGAAGTGGAACGAATAGACCATGTGACCACTGACAAACAAGAGTATGAAGTGATAACCGGAGAGCCTGCAATTATCACATATACTGTAATGAACCAATTCTTGGCACCTTATACGGGCAATATCGAGAATCTGGAGATTCATGTTCTTGATAAAGATGGAATTCCCACTGCCGAAGCAACTTACGACATGGCAACACAAACATTCATGGCATCGGAGAGCGGCACATACTCACTTGATTTCGGTGGCTATGCCACATGCAGTGTCACCGCATTGGCTTTGTCAGAATTCAACATTGCATTAGGTAAAGAAGCGACCGCCTCCTCGGCCAACGGCGGCAACAAGGCATCTATGGCTGTGGATGGTAAAACCGACACCCGCTGGGAGAGCATATGGGAAGAGAATCAGACACTCACCGTAGACCTCGAAGAAAAATACAACGTGAACCGTGTCAACATACTATGGGAGGGGGCATATGCCAAAGAATACAGGTTGCAATCTTCTGACAATGGCAAGGAATGGACAGACTTTTATACACAGCGCAATTCGCATGGAGGATCCGAGGAATTGACGTTCGCACCGGTGACCATGCAATACATCAGGCTTTGTTGTGACAAGCGTGCACTCCCCTCTTATGGGCACTCATTATACGAGTTTGAAGTATATGCGCTTGGCAAAGCCGACAATGGAGAAAGCTCCGTGGCCGGGATAACTGATTCTGAGGAAAAGGATATCCGATGGTTTACAATACAAGGAATTCCGGTAACGAAACCATCTGCACCCGGTTTATACATCCGCCTCTCCGGCAACAGCTCCGAGGTGGTACGACTCTAATGCCCGGTATCGAGACCTTATCATAAATACCTTTATCTCTTTGGACGCGCAAAAGCGCGTCCCTACCATGCACAAAATCAAATCATTGTAGGGACGTGCTTCTGCGCGTCCACTGCATCAATGTAAGTTTTCATCTGATTTAAATTAAATTGAACACCTAAGTAATGAGTCATTTTAAATTTAAGTAACGAGTTTTTAATTTGAATTTGCTTTGGCTTCTTTTTGCCACATTGAAAATTCCTCATCAGTTTCATAGCCCGCTATGCGCCTTCTTCCGAATTTCCAATCTGACAAAAATAAGCACAAATCAAATTTAAATTTAAAATGACTCATTACTTACTTATGCATTTTTTTGATTAATTTTGTAGGTTGAATCATAAGATTCCATACTCACGCGTCGCTACACACTCGCGTCGCTTTGCATTAATGTATGAAAACATCCAACTTCAAGATAGAGAAACTGACAGCGTGGAGAGCATGCGCTTTGATTATGCTGATATCATGCCTGGCAGTTTATGCACCACTGACGGCACAAACCAAGATGGCGAAGGCCGGCAGCGAATCTTCCGAAAACGGAGGCAACTCTGATAAGAAGAGTTATCCTCCCGGCTCGGCATGGACATTGTCATGGCCGTTAGGCACACATATCGAGTCTACGCTCGACACGCTGCTCTACAATTACCAACGACGCTTTGTGGAGTCGATGCGTTCAGACGCCTGGGCCACAACCGGTGCATATACGGCACCTGCGCTCAACATGATGTATTTCGAGCGTCGTGAACAGCCTTCTTTCCTGTTTGAGAGCGCTTTGGACTATTGGATACCATCGTTCAGCAAGCAGAAGTTCTACAACGTTTATATCCCGATGACACAGCTCGAATATGGCTGGGGTATCGGCACGGAGAACCGTACAGACCACTTAGGGGCTATATTTGCCGGCAATGTAAACCGCAAAGTGGGCATCGGAGCATGGGTGGATTATCCATATACAAAAGGTTCGTACGCCTACCAGGCAGCCAAAGGATTAGGCTGGGGCTTCTCCGGTTACTATGCAGGTGACCGCTATGAGATGCAGGCCTTCTACAACCACTACAACCACCTTAACAAAGAGAACGGCGGTATCACAGACGACCTCTACATCACCAATCCGGCGGAACTCCAGGGAGGCGTTAGCAACATAGAGCCGCAGAGCATACCGGTCAACCTGACGGCGGCACACAGCCGAGTGCACGGTGGGGAGCTTTATATGAGCCACGCATATAAATTGGGATTCTGGCGCGACATAACGCAGCCCGAAGACACTGTGCAGCGACAGGAATTCGTGCCGCACACCAAATTCGTGTACACATTCGACTGGAAGAAAGACACCCACATCTTCCGCAACGACAATGCGGCGGAGGCTGAGAAATTCTGGCAGAACGTATACTTCAACAATCAGCGCACGCACGACAAAACGGCGTACTGGTCAGTCTCCAACACCCTCGGCATCGAGATGATAGAGGGTTTTCAGAAATGGGCGAAATTCGGTTTGGCGGCATATGCCACCTACGAGGCGGACCGTTACGGCTTCGAGGTGACCGGCATGGACGACCCTGAGATCACCGGCACCACGGAACTGCCCGAAGGCTGGAACAAGAACTTGAGACGCACGCGCAACAGGCTCTGGGTGGGAGGCCGACTCGAGAAGACACGCGGCAGCATAATCCGCTATGCAGCTGATGCTAAATTCGGACTGATTGGCGATGCAATAGGCGATATCGACGCGAGCGGGCGCATAGACACGCGATTCCGTCTCGGCAAAGACACCGTGACAATATCGGCCGACGGATTTTTCAAGAACATAGAGCCGAATTATCTGCTCAACCACTACGTGAGCAACCACTTCATTTGGCACAACGACTTCGGCAAGATACGCAGTTTCAGGGTGGGTGGCCGCCTGCACATACCCTGGACATGGACTACGCTCAAAGTAGGATTTGAGAACGTGCAAAACCAGGTATACTTCGACTCATCGAGCATGCCGCGGCAGCATGGCGGCAGTGTGCAGGTATTCTCGGCAGCTATACAGCAGAACCTGAAATTAGGCATCTTCAACTGGGACAACACCTTCACCTATCAGAAGAGTTCCAACACCACCGTAATACCATTGCCGGAGTTTGTGCTTTATAGCAACATGTATCTTTACTTCCATGCTTTCAAGGCGTTGACGGTACAGTTTGGTGTAGACGTGGATTGGTATTCGGCATATAAGGGACCCAACTACCAGCCGGCCACAATGCAATTTACTGCACAGGGCGACAATGCTGTGAACGTTGGTAACTTCATCAACTCCAATGTATATCTCACTTGTAAGCTCTACAAGGTTAGGTTTTTCGCAATGGTGAGCAATCTTGCCCAGGGATGGTTCACTAAAGGTTACTTCTCATTGCCCCACTACCCTATCGACCCACGGCAATTCCGCATCGGCTTGATGATTGACTTTGCCAACTGAATTGGCATACCTTTTGTCGTATTCTTTGTAACGTCGGCGGCGCCTCCTTTCCCCCAGTTCGCGATGCAACGTGACTTACGCTTTTTTTGTCATCGCCGGAGGCTCGCTCCTCCCGATGGCTTCACGGCTGGGCTTGTTCTCTGT
>CAJUIJ010000116.1:0-6914 GCA_910586175.1 uncultured Muribaculaceae bacterium
TTGTAACACTCTTCAACAATTTTTTATACAAATCCGTTTTATAAATTCTAAGTACCCGGTCAGATTAAAAACATACAATCCTGCACACGCAAGAGAGGCTGCTTTTGAATCTGCTCTTCAGTCACAGAGTTGCGGCTATGCTCCATCAGAGCATAGCCAAATTCAACCACTCTATCGCATACATTATTATATGTTTTTAATCTGACCGGGTACTTAGAAGTTGTAAAAACTAATAGAAATAAACATATATGAGAAAATCTACAAACGGTATTGCCATGACGGCAAAAAGAGGCATGAGCACTTTTTATGATTCGCGGCAACTATTAAGAAGTGTCGGGATGATTGCCATGGCAGCAGGGTTAGGTATCATGACAATGTCTGCGCAAGACACTGATACTGAAGACGAACCTGACGATAAGAAGATTCATTTTGCAAAGACAAGCAATGACTCCTTGGTGTACAACATCCTTAACAAGGATCGTTCGAAAAACATCAACGAACTTCCGGTGCCCCACTTCGCCATACATACAGCCAACCGTAAATTCGTTATGACCATCGGTGCGAAGGTTAACCCGATAATCGGTGCGGATATGGGTAGCGACCTGTATAAGATGGAAGGAGCCGGCATCAATTTTGTGCCTTCGCAAATCAGAGTGCCCTCAGCAGATGGCAGAAAGGCTGATTTCTTTATCAATGCACTGAACGCAGACATAGACTTCCAGGTGGTTGGGTTTGGCAACACCAAAAACCAGATTACAGGTTACCTCAAACTCTCAACGGGAGGCAACAATAGTTCGATACATCTGAGCAAGGCATACGTGACATGGCGCGGCCTTACTGCCGGTCTAAAGCATTCGCTCTTCCAGGATGAGGAGGCTATCCCCCCTACCATCGACCCACAAGGTCCTAACGGACAGGTCAACGTGACAGTTAACGAGATAGGTTACATATCACCTTCGCTTCACGGAGTAAGACTCGGCATAGGCTTGGACATGCCTGAATACCATACATCACGCGGCATATATCTCGGCAAAGATTATCGCACATGGCATGGCATAGACATAGAAGGGAAACCTGTGTGCGACCCTGATTACTACAGCTTCCAAGCACCGGACATCCCAATGTTTGTTGAATACGCCAAGGGCATGAATCGTGTGAAATTAGCCGGAATAATACGCCCACTTATATATAGAGACATGTTGTGCAATTCGCGTAAGGCAACTGTCGGCTGGGGATTGTCACTGAGCGGCAACGTGCGCCCCATCGACAACCTCACCTTCTACTTGCAGGCTACATATGGTAAAGGTATAGGCAATTACATACAGGATCTTGCAGGCATACCAGTATCATATGTACCTGACGACCGGCATCCCGGACGCATGACCCCGACACCTATGATGGGCTGGAGTGCAGGCGTCAGCTATGACATCAACTCCAAATGGCAAATCAACGTGATGGCCTCACAGGCCCGAATGTGGAACGTATCGACATATGCTGAAAATCAAGCGGATGCAGACACATCAATAAATAATTATCGATATGGATATTATGGTGCTGCTAATGTATTCTATAACATATCGAGTTACTTTCAATTAGGGCTCGAATATCTCTACGGATACCGCAGCACATGGCATCATGGCAGTGGCCATGATAACCGACTTCAATTTCAAGTGCAGTTCTCACTTTAATCACTTCTGAAATAGGAATAATAGGACTAATAGGACTAATAGGGCTAATAAGTCTCATTGGGCTAATAAACTAAGAAGCGACCCTTGCTTGATAGCTTGGGTCGCTTCTTTATTATTGCAGTGCTATTAGAGCTTTTCTCTTAAATTAGAACCAACGGGTGTAAGCGAAATCCTGACGGTGAGGCAGGAGGTCGTTCTTCGGATACATGCGGAAGCTGAAGCGGTATACACCGGCCTCACGAATCACACTGTTGAGTTCGTAAGTGAGCACATCACCATCTTTCTTGACAACCTTGAGGTCTTCGCGACGGAGATACTTGCTTTCGCCATCCTTATCTTCGTAAACCACGAGTTCTACGCCTATAGCATCACCGAGGCCTGCTGTATTGAGCACAGCTTTAGCATTTATGCGGTCGCCGGTGCTGCATACACCATTGTTATTGCTCTCATCGTGGAATTCGCAGCTCAGTATCTGCACATCGTTCCACTTGGAAGCCACATTCTCCTTCCATGCCACGATATCGCGTGCCACCTTGAAGTCACTCTTGGCGAGCTTGGCGTAACGCTTAGCCTCGGGCTGGTAGAAGCGGCTGATGTAGTCGTCAAGCTGACGCTTCATAGTGAAAATCGGAGCAATCTTGCCGATTGAACGCTTGATATACTGAATCCATTCGGGAGAATAACCCTTGTAGTTCTTGTTGAAGTAGAGGGGGATAATCTCGTTTTCAAGCATTGAATAGATCGTAGCAGCATCGAGTTTATCCTGCTGAGCCTGGTCTGTATAAGTACGCTTGTCAGTGAGAGCCCAACCTGCGTTCTCGGCAAGACGATAGCCTTCATACCACCAACCGTCGAGCACAGAGAAGTTAAGCACGCCATTCATCTCAGCCTTCTCGCCCGAAGTACCGGAAGCCTCAAGAGGACGAGTCGGAGTGTTGAGCCAGATATCCACACCGGTGACGAGGCGCTTGGCCACAATCATATTGTAGTCTTCGAGGAAGATAATCTTGCCGGCAAACTGAGGCATCTTCGAAATCTCGGTGATGCGCTTGATGAGGCCCTGACCTGCACCGTCGG
This sequence comes from uncultured Muribaculaceae bacterium, assembly GCA_910586175.1. Taxonomy (GTDB): domain Bacteria; phylum Bacteroidota; class Bacteroidia; order Bacteroidales; family Muribaculaceae; genus Lepagella. The sequence continues at coordinate 2,766 of CAJUIJ010000116.1, forward strand.
CGGGGTGAGCCTTACCGGAGAAGATGAACTGCACAGGATACTTCTCATTATTTACAATCTTAGCCAGACGGTCAAGGTCGGTAAAGAGAAGGTGAGCGCGCTTATAAGTGGCGAAACGACGGGCAAAACCGATGATAAGTGCATTGGGATTAATCTTGTCGACCACCTTGAGCACCTCTGTGGGGTCACCCTGATTCTTGAGCCACTTCTCCTTGAAATCCTTCTTCACAAAATCGATGAACTTATTCTTCATCGTCATGCGCATGTTCCAGATATCCTCGTCGGCCACATCGAAGATGCCTTTCCACATCTCGGGATTGCTCTGGTCAGAGAACATCTTTTCATTGAGGTGCTTGCCATAGAAATCTTTCCATTCGGAAGCTGCCCATGTAGGCATATGCACACCGTTGGTGACATAACCCACGTGCGACTCTTCGGGAGCGTAGCCTTTCCATACACCGGCAAACATTTTCTTCGACACCTCACCATGGAGCCAGCTCACGCCGTTTGCTTCCTGACAAGTATTGAGCGCGAAGACACTCATTGAGAAGCGTTCGTTGGTATCGGGGTTCTCGCGACCCATATTCATGAGGTCGCTCCAAGATATGCCGAGACGTGCGGGGAACTCACCCATATACTTGCCGAAGAGAGGCTCCTCGAAGTAGTCGTGACCGGCGGGCACGGGAGTGTGCACTGTATAGAGAGAAGATGCGCGCACGAGTTCGAGTGCAACGTTAAAGGGAAGGTGGTCATTCTGCACGAAATCTACGAGACGCTGCAGGTTGAGCAAAGCTGCGTGACCCTCGTTGCAGTGGTAGAGATCGGTCTTGATGCCGAGACGGTTGAGCATAAGGATACCGCCGATGCCGAGGAGATACTCCTGCTTGATGCGGTTTTCCCAGTCACCACCATAGAGTTTGTGAGTGATCTCACGATCCCACTGAGAGTTGCTGTCGAGGTCAGTATCGAGCAGATAGAGCTTCATGCGACCCACATTAACGCGCCACACGTGCGAATAAACCACTCGGCCGGGATAAGGCACCTCGAGCACCATGGGCTGACCATTCTCGTCGAGCACCGGCTCAATGGGGAGCTGGTCAAAGTTCTGTGACTCATAGTTTGCAATCTGCTGACCGTCGATAGAGAGAGACTGCGAGAAATAACCATATTTGTAGAGGAAACCTACAGCCACCATATTCACACGGCTGTCAGATGCCTGCTTGATATAGTCACCGGCGAGCACACCGAGACCACCGGAATAGATCTTGAGGCAGTTGCAGAGGCCATACTCCATAGAGAAATAAGCCACAGAAGGGATCTTATTGTCCATGGGCTGCTTCATATACTCCTTGAACTCGGCGCAAGTCTCAGCCACGCGAGCCATAAGAGCCTCATCTGCGAGGATTTCCTGATAACGTTCGTAGCTGAGCTGCTGAAGCAGCATCACAGGGTTTTCACCCACCTTGCGCCAAAGATCATGGTCAAGGTCGCGGAAGAGCTGCTTGCCTTTGCTGTTCCACACCCACCAGAGGTTTTTCGAAAGTTCCTCGAGAGCCTTGAGTTCCTTGGGAATCTCTGCGCTCACTGTAAGATTGCGCCATGCAGGCTGGTTAGTGTTGCTAACTTGAAGTTTCATTTTTCTTATTTTATTTTAGATTATTGTCAGACTATTCTGGGATATACCGCACAAGCGGAGATTCACATTATAAAGCATGCATCGGGCTTGCGCGAAATTATTATTAATGTTTGGAAAGTGCTATCTTGAAGGCCTCATCATAATGCGCCGCGAAATACTTCCAGTCGGTATTAGCCGAAGTCAAGAAAGCCATATTGCGTGCCTGAAGCCTTGAGGTGGCATCTTCAGCCTCATATTCGAGGGCGGCTGCTGCGATCTTGCCACACGCCTGTGCATAGTCGGCATCGTTGCGTTCCACCACTTCCACACCGCAATTGTTGAGGCCATTGGTGAAATTATCGAGCACCCACTGTCCAAAACCTGCCTTGTTGTCAGTGACAGTAGGCACGCCGAAAGCAACGCTCTCGAGCGGGGTATAACCCCAAGGTTCGTAATATGAGGGGAAAAGGGTAAGGTCGAGAGCAGGGAGAAGGTCATAATATGATATTTGCACTATGCCATCATTGCCATCAAGATAACATGGCACGTATATCACATTGAGCTTATTGAAAGCACCCTGGCGCTTGAGTTGTTCGATTCGAACACATATCTCATCCGAACCCTCATTATACAGTTCATGAGTAAGCGGCTGAGGAGCAATGTTGGAACCATTCTCAAGGGCAAGTTTCAAAGCCTGCGACGGGCCTTTCACCCAACCGGGCACAAGTATAAAAGCCACGGCACTCTTACCTTCGGGCAGACGAGCATCCATTTCGGCCACAGTGTCGAGGAAAAGGTCGAGACCCTTGTTGCGGTACTCATGACGTCCGGATGTTGCAATCAGGAAAGTTTCATCATCAAGATCGCGTCCGGTCAGGGCGGATGCGATCTGAAGCAAGCGAGCTCGACCATCCTTGCGCAGGCGATTATACTTCACTGTCTTCGGCACGAAGTCCGGCTCGAATCCGTTGGGCGTCACCACATCTACCGGTCGGCGGAGCAATTGTGCGCATTCAGCGGCAGTCACACTACTCACAGTGGTGAAACAGTCAGCCTTATGGGCAGCCGTCTTCTCGAGCGAGTGCTTAGACTCCATGTTTAATTCGCGGGCCATCTGGTCGCCCTCGTAATGATGGAACTCGCCATAGAGCGGCTTACCATTACCGGCGATGCTGCGCCCGATGCATGTGGCATGAGTCGTGAAGATTGTGGATGCATCGGCCATATGCGCCTTAATATATAGGAGCCCCATGCCGGTGGTCCACTCATTGAAATGGGTTATCACGCGACGCGAAGGCACCTTAAGGAACTCGGCGAGTTTCATCATAACAATTGCAGATGCCACAGAGAATGCGCATGACTCATCATAATCTCCATAAGCGTGCAACGAATCAACTCCGAAACGCTCCCACATCTCGGCATAGATTTCATCACGATGATTTATGGTATCTCCCGGATTTACAAGAATCACCTGCGGTGAACCAGGAATGTTCCAACGACCCACACGGACCGAGATATTCCATGGCAGCTGCAACTTGCCGGCTGCACCCTTGAGCAGGGATTTCCTCTCCTTAAAATAAGGTGATGGATTCTCAGCCGTCCATACATCCGGACCGATGAATACCAATTTCTCACCAAACTGTTCATTAAGTACCCTTGCCTTGGTAGACAGGACTGCATATATGCCGCCTACCTTATTGCAAACTTCCCAACTTGTTTCAAGCAGAAGGTCTACTTGCTGGGCAATTTCGGACACGTTGACCGCGCCCTTAGTGCTTTGAGTCGTCATATAAGAATTGAATTATGGCGCAAATTTAATAAAATTTCATGTTACACCCAAGAAAATTTCATCAATTAAGCACATTTTTGACAAAAAAATTGTAAAATTTTAGGATTGTAGTGCAGTATACTGCATATTAATGCAATATACTGCACTATTTCGATATACAGTACTAAAAAACCGCGATCCAAATGGACCGCGGTTTATTATCATTATCATATTTTCAGTTAGGAGTCGGGTACTCCTGTAAAAATCGCCTGAATAGGAATCAATCTTACCAACGTTAAGGTAAGAAGGACTCCAAACAGCTTATGCGATTAGAACGGGAGATCGTCAGTATTGTTATCGCCACCGGCAAACGGGTCGGAAACCGCAGGAGCGGCCTGAGTGCCGAAAGGAGCCTGCTGCGCGGGAGCTGCGGGCTGGGCAGGAGCTGGTTGACCGTAAGCGGGCTGACCGTAAGCCTGTTGGGGCTGCACACCCACGCCCATTGAAGCGAGCGGGCGAGCACCAATGGCATTAACGTCAGTATACCAACGGCCATTGAACTCACGGCTCTCCACCTCGATAGAAATAGCGTAAGGGTGACCCACTTCGAGTTGAAGAGCATCTGCACGGTCGTTGAATGCTTGGATTTTAACTTTACGCGGATACATGCCGCCACCGGTCTCCACTATCCATTCTCTCTTCTTCCAGGGACGACCTGTATTCTTACTAATACCTTCCGCCATGGGAAGTTCCATAACTACTGTTC
>CAJUIJ010000116.1:6924-7882 GCA_910586175.1 uncultured Muribaculaceae bacterium
ACTGTTCCTTCGAATTCCATTATATTATCTATTTGTCTATTACTATTATACAAGAGGCCATACAGAATACACCTGCAAAACCTTTATAATCAATAACCAAAGCTTTTATCACATAAAGTGAATTGGCGACATGGAACACCATGCGCCACTTTGCTCATGCAAAGGTACAAAATTTAATCAGTCCAAACAAAATAAATTCCGAATTTAATTACTAAATTTGCAAAAATAAAAAACTTAACAAGGAAGGATGATAAATCACATATCCCGACATTTCCCAAACCTCTCTCCCACTCAGCTTGACCAATTCGAGGCCATGATGCGCCTGTATCCGGACTGGAATGCAAAAATCAATGTCATATCGCGCAAGGATATAGATAATCTGGAGATAAACCACTTGCTCCATTCGCTTGCCATAGCGAAGTTCATACGCTTCACACCGGGCAGCCGAGTGCTTGATTTCGGCACCGGAGGTGGACTGCCGGGGCTTCCATTGGCTGTAATGATGCCAGATGTGCACTTTCACCTTATGGACCGCACTGGCAAGAAGATTACCGTGGCCCGCGAAATTGCTAAGGCTTGCGGACTGAACAATGTGACGTTTGCCCACGGCGATGTGGCCGAATGCAAAGAACAATTCGATTTTGTGGTGAGCCGCGCAGTCATGCCTCAACCGGACCTACTCAAGATATGCAGCAAAAATATCAGTGATGAGCAGCGAAATGCACTCCCCAACGGACTCATAACACTTAAAGGGGGTGAGCTTGGTGATGAACTAAAAGGCCTTCGTAACCGTTCGGAGATTGTCGAAATATCCAATTATTTCGACGAACCCTTCTTCCGTGAGGGCAAGAAAATTGTTTATACCTCCAAATAATTAGGAATTAGGAATCAGGAATCAGGAATTAGGAATTAGGAATTAGTAATTAGTAATCAGTAATCAGTAATCAGTAATCAGTAA
>CAJUIJ010000117.1:0-6086 GCA_910586175.1 uncultured Muribaculaceae bacterium
CCGGGGTAGCCCCGATTATCGCCCCTGATGATACGACCATCGTTGACTTCGAGCAGGGAAAACTCGACATTTGGGTGTGGGACCGTCCCTATAATCCACCTATGGAGGAAAAGGAACTCGAAGAACTTCGCAAGCAGAATTTCCCCGTTGTGGTCGACCTCTCCTCTCTTAAGCCGACACTGATTACTGATGCCCCCTTCGCAAGTGTGGTGGCTCCCGACCGCTGGGACGGTGATTGGGCGCTCGTTAAGGATCCTGCCGAAAATATAGTCTCTTATCAATGGGATTATTTCGCTCCCACCCGTATGTATGTCGTCAATGTCAACACCGGAGAGAAGCGTGAGGCAGGGGAGTTCCTCCGTGAACTCGGTGCCGAACTCTCGCCCGACGATAAATTCATCGTGTGGTTTCGTGACCGCAATTATTACACATATGAGATTGCCACCGGCAAGACCGTATGCGTGAGCGAGAATTTCGATTATCCCCTCTGGGATGTCGATGACCGTCACCCCTCTCAGTCTCAGAATTATGGTGTGGCAGGTTGGAGCGAGCATGATGACGCCCTGCTCCTCTATGATAAGTATGATATATGGAGTTTCGACCCGCGCGGTGAGAAGAAGCCCGTCTGCCTTACTGCCGGCGATGGCCGCAAGCGCGACCTCAGATATCGTCTGCGCACCACAGATCCCGAACAACGTTTCCTGAAGAAAGGCGACAATATGCTCCTCGATGTGTTCTGTTATGCCGACAAGTATATGGGCCTCGCCACCACCAAGTATGGTGCACCCGCCGTGCCTTCGCTCACCAACTTGAGCCAATATGCATATACGCAGGTGCTCAAGGCCCGCGATGCCGAGGTCTATACATGGCAACGCGCCAATTTCTCCACCTCGCCCGACATATGGCAATGCAGCGGCACAAACTTCGCCAAGGCTGTGCAGCTCACCGATGCCAACCCTCAGATGAAGGATTACCGTTGGGGCACGGCGCAGCTCGTGAAATGGCACGCCTACGACGGCAGCGAGTCAGAGGGTGTGCTCTATGTGCCCGATGATATCGACCCCGACAAGAAATATCCCATGCTCTGCGTATTCTATGAGACCGGCTCGGAAGATCTCTATCGCCATTACACCATGGAGCCTTCATGGAGCTGGGTGAACTATCCCTTCTATGTGAGCCGCGGATATGTGGTGTTTGTTCCCGATATTCACTATAACGCCGGTCGCCCCGGCGAGGATGCCTACAATTATGTATGTTCGGGTGCAGAGGAGATGTGCCGCCGTTATCCCTGGATCGACAAGGAGCGTATCGGCATAGACGGCCAGAGCTGGGGCGGTTATCAGACAGCTTACCTCGTCACACGCACCGACATGTTCGCTTGTGCAGGTTCAGGTGCGCCTGTGGCCAACATGACCTCTGCATACGGAGGTATACGTTGGGAATCGGGTGACTCACGTCAGGGACAGTACGAGCAGGGTCAGAGCCGCATCGGAGGGGACCTCTGGAGCAAGACCCAGCAATATATCGCAAACTCACCTGTGTTCTATGCCAACCGCTGCGAGACTCCGCTCCTTATCATGCACAACGATGCCGACGGAGCAGTGCCCTGGTATCAGGGCATAGAGATGTTCATGGCGTTGCGCAGATTGCAGAAGCCGGTGTGGATGCTCCAATATAATGGAGAGGCCCACAACATCCGCGCCCGCAAGAACCGCAAGGATATCACCAAGCGACTGCAACAATTCTTCGACCATTACCTCAAGGGCGAACCGATGCCCAAGTGGATGAAAGAGGGAGTGCCGATGCTCCGCAAAGGCCAGGAATTCGGCTTCGAACTGGAATAAGCCCGAGTAAGGTCTAATAAGCCTAATAAGCCTAATAGGTCTAATAAGTCTAATAAGTCTAATAAGTCTAATAAGTCTAATAAGCCTAATAAGCCTTATAGGTCTAATAAGCTCTAATCTATTAGTCTTATCAGCCCGGCGCTATTGGTGCTATTAGCCTTATTAGCCTTATTAGCCTTATTAGCCTTATTAGCCTTATTAGCCTTATTAGCCCTATTAGCCCTATTCCCCCTATTATTAAGATAGTTATGATAAAATTCGTTAATGCAAAGATAAACTTGGGTTTGCAGATCGTGAAGCGTCGTGATGATGGCTATCACGATCTGCAAACTCTTTTCTACCCGATTGGTCTCCATGCCGGCACACCCGGCAATCCGGTGGAGTTTTGCGACATCCTCGAAGTGACACCCTCTGGCGGCCCTGCCGGCACCTTTGAGTTTCTCTCTTGCTCCCCATATCCGGCCGAGCAAAATCTCGTATATAGGGCTGCCAAATTATATTACGAAATTTTTCCGACAGCGCCGGCCATGAGGATAAGCCTCGAGAAGCATATCCCCGATGGTGCCGGAATAGGTGGTGGGTCGGCCGATGCCTCGCTGACGCTGCAAATGCTCAATGAGGCTAACGGCTTTGCCGCAACCGATGCAGAACTCGCCGATATGGCACTGAAGCTCGGAGCCGACTGCCCGTTTTTTCTCCTCAACACTCCGGCTTATGCCGAGGGGGTGGGGGAGAGGCTGCAACCTGTGCCCCTCGACCTTGCCGGCAGTTGGCTGCTGCTCGTGCGCCCCCATGTGAGGATTTCTACCAAGGAGGCATTCGCCGGAGTCACACCCCGCAAGTCTACATTTGATCTCCGCGGTCTTCATCTCTTTTCTGTCGACACGTGGAAGTTCTTGGTGCATAATGATTTCGAGGATTCAATTTTTCCTCAGTTCCCTGAACTCGCCGCAATAAAGAAAAATCTATATGTCACCGGTGCCATCTATGCCTCATTGACAGGAAGCGGGAGTTGCCTCTTCGGCATATACTCCTCAGAGCAAGCGGCAGCCCAAGCAGCCGATTCACTCCGTTCAGACTCAACCATTCAATCCACATATTTGTTACAACTATGAGTCTGAGCAAGACTCAAGGTTAATAATCTCATGGTCAGAAATGAGGGTCAATGTAAATATCCTGTTAAATTGTTAAAAACGCACGAGGTAATTACGGTTGGCTAAATGGAACGGCGATTTCCAAATCGCCATTTACATAAAGCAGGAAGGTGGCGATTTGGAAATCGCCGTTCCATTACTGGTCCTGTGTAGTGGCCTGTTTAACAACATAATTTTTACATTGACCCTGAAATGATTATTTTAACATTTTTTGGCGTGATATTTGTTTGGTAATTTATAATGTCGTGGTGACTCATGGCCACATTGACCGATATGAATGGTAAGAAATATTATCAAAAATTCAAAAAGATGAGTAAGCAAGATAAAGAGAATAACAATCCCATGGATGCCGACGAACTGGCGCAGGGTGCAGACGCCGTAGCCGAGGAGAAGGTGAATGGCGAGGATCCTGAAGCTGTTGCCGAGGAGGTGGTATCTGAGGCCGAGGAGTCGCTTGAGCAGAAGCTCGCCCGTGAGTCTGAGGAACTTAAGGCACAGGTGGAGAAGGAGAAGAAGGAATATATGTTTCTGATGGCTGAATTCGATAATTTCCGCAAGCGCACCTTGCGCGAGAAGTCGGAACTTGTCAAGAACGCCGCAGAAGGTGTGTTCAAGGGTCTGCTCCCCATCGTAGATGACTTCGAACGTGCATTGAAGGCCTCCGAAGGCTCTGAAGATGCAGGTGCCATTCGCGAGGGAATGGAACTTATATATAAGAAACTCCGTAAGTTTATGGAGCAGAACGGCGTGAAGGAGATGGATCCTGCCGACACTGATTTCGATGCCGACAAGCATGAGGCCATCACGGCTGTGCCTGTGCCTGATGAATCGCAGAAGGGTAAGATTATCGACACCGTGGAGAAGGGTTATACCATCAACGACAAGGTGCTTCGCCACGCCAAGGTGGTCGTTGGCCAGTAATTGTCCGTTATATATTAATGTTGTGAGAAATGGCAGATAAAAGAGACTATTATGAGGTGCTTGGCGTTTCTAAAAACGCTACACCCGACGAAATAAAGAAGGCTTACCGCAAGAAGGCCATACAGTATCATCCCGACAAGAACCCGGGCAACAAGGAGGCTGAGGAGAAGTTCAAGGAGGCTGCCGAGGCCTACGATGTGCTCAGCGATGCCGACAAGCGTGCCCGTTATGACCAGTTTGGCCACTCCATGGGTCCGCAGGGCTTTGGTGGTGCTGGCGGTGCCGGTGGTTTCGGAGGATTCAGTGGCTTTGGCGGTGGCGGAATGTCGATGGAGGATATTTTCTCCGCTTTCGGCGATATTTTCGGTGGCCATTTCCACGGAGGCGATGAATATGGAGGCTTCGGCGGAGCTGCCGGTCGCCAGCCTCGCAAGCATGTAAACAAGGGCACCGACCTGCGTATCACCGTCAAGGTGACGCTCAAGGATGTCATGAATGGTGTAGACAAGAAACTCAAGATTCCTAAACTTGTGGCTTGTCCTCACTGCAAGGGCACCGGTGCGAAAGATGGCACTTCGTTTCATACGTGCAACCGTTGCCATAGCACAGGCTACGTCACCACAGTGCAGCACACTTTCATGGGCGATATGCAGAGCCGTTCTGTGTGTCCCGAATGTAATGGCGAGGGCAAGGTCATTACCGAGCCTTGCTCATATTGCAATGGCCAGGGCGTGGAGAAGAAGGATGAGATTGTCAGCTTCCACATTCCGGCCGGCGTTGAAGATGGCATGGTGCTCACGCTTCGCGGTCAGGGCAATGCACCCCGTGGAGGCGGCGTAAATGGTGACCTGCTCATCAAGATTCAGGAGGAGAAAGACTCCGAACTGATCCGCGATGGCAAGGATATAATCTACAACCTGATGCTCGACTTCCCCACAGCGGCTCTCGGCGGCAGTGCCGAGGTGCCTACAGTGGAGGGACGTGCCAAACTGAAGATTACCCCCGGCACACAGCCCGGTAAGGTGCTCCGCCTCAGAGGCAAGGGCTTGCCGGAGATGAATGGTGGTTCAAATGGTGACCTGCTCGTCAATGTGATGGTCTATGTGCCTGAGGCTCTGACCGACGCAGAGAAGTCTGCTGTCGAAAGCCTTAAGGACCAGCCCAATGTAGTGCCGACTAAGGCGACATCGCAACGTATTTTCTCACGTCTGCGTCATATCTTCAACAAGGAGAACCGCGGCGAGTGATTCTCGCAATGGCTTAGCGGTATTGCTGCGGTTTGCAATTCACAATTGATTTGCAAGGTTTGTTAAAATAAGTTATATAAATGTGCTTGGCGGATATTGTTTAGTGAAATTTTTTAAACGTATGCCGACAAGCGCATTTTTTTTATTAACTTTACCACCGATTTGTTAATTTTTTCGATAAAATATGAGTCTTTGATTTTAATTAATGTATAGTTGAGATATCGTATATTTCATTACAAAAATTAATTCACTTCATAACTCATAACTCGTACTTAATACTTATCGTAAATGGCAATAGACGAAAAACAGCTTGTAGCCGAACTTCAGGATCCGAAGACCGCATCAAAGGCCTTCGACCTGCTCATGCGCGAATATGGCGAGAAGGTCTATTGGCAGATACGCAAGATGGTGCAGAGCCATGACGACGCCAACGACCTGCTCCAGAATTGCTTCATAAAGGTCTGGAACAATCTCCACAATTTTCGTGGCGACGCAAAACTTTCTACATGGCTCTATAAGATTGCGGTCAACGAGTCAATCAATTACCTCAACAAGGAGCGTCAGCGTCGTGGCCTGACAGAGGAGGAGGATGCCGCATTCCTGCTCCAGAATATAGAGAGCGATGAGTTTATCGATGGCGACGAACTCCAACTCGAATTGCAGAAGGCGATAGCGTCACTCCCCGAGAAGCAGCGCCTCGTTTTCAACATGCGCTATTACGACGAGATGAAATATGACGAGATGTCAGAAATCCTCGGCACATCGGTCGGTGCCCTAAAGGCCAGCTACCACCACGCTGTGAAAAAAATCACAGCAGCCTTCTCCGAATAAAATTAATTTCTTATCATAAGCAGCGTCTCCTATCCCGTCTCCAGTTCGCAATGCATCATCGCGAAGCCACCGGGAGGGAGGAGCCTCCG
>CAJUIJ010000117.1:6096-7852 GCA_910586175.1 uncultured Muribaculaceae bacterium
AACTGTTAAATTAAGAAAAATATGTTGTAAAACATATAAGATTCAAGTCTGTCTTTTGCAGAAATACACTATTTTTGCAGTCGCAAATCATCATGATATGACAAGATTCTATCATGCGAATAAGTTAAAGTGATGATTTGAAGCATAAGCCTACATCAAAATTCTCTCCTTTGTTACGCCAACTTTCTACGGAATGCGTTAGGATTAAATCCTTTCTAACATAACGTAATCAGATATATGGGGTATCTCGTTTTTACGATAGCGAATAGTGACATGATGCGGGTTCTTGACCAAAATAACAAACAAATAACAATAACAAACTAAAAAAACTAATCATGAAAAAATTTTCCTTCATGTCGCTGATGGCAGCCGCTCTGGTCAGCCTCTCAGCTTCCGCTACCGACTATCAGCTTATTGGTGGTTTCAATGGTTGGGCCACAACAGACGAGTCTTCAAAATTTACCGATAAGGGAGATGGTACATATGTTCTCGAATATAAGGGTACAGTTACTACCGACTTTAAGATTAAAAGTTGGGAAAAAGAATGGAATAATGCTGAGATTTACGGTGCTCCCACTGCAGATGCAGTTCTTAAAGTAGGTGAATCATTCACATTGCTCAATGGCACAGCTAGTCAAAATATTAACACAGAGGGTGGTTTGTCTTTGACTAACCCTAAATTCACATTCAATCCTACTGCGCTTACTTTGCTCGTTGAGGCTGGCACAGCTGAGGCGGTGATCACTTATGATATTTGGGGGAATTTTGATGGAGGTACAGCTTGGTCAGGTGTAGCTCTTACCGAAACAGATGGTGTTTGGTCTGCTTCTAACGTAGAGTTTAAGGCTGGTGCTCAATTTGGTATTCGTGAGCTTGCTGATGGTGCTCAGAAAACCTGGATTGCAGCAACTTCTGCAATGACAGTTACCGAGACTACTACTGTGGATATGCAGGTCAATGGCACTAATCTTAAGATTAATGCAGGAACATATGACTTCTCATTCAATCCAGCAGAACTCAAGCTCGCGATTACTAAGGTAAATGGTGGTGGTGGCGACGAACCTGATCCCACTCCCGAATACAAGGATCTCTATCTCGTAGGTGCTCAGTTCGGCTGGGACTTTGCTTCTACCGAAGCCTATAAGTTCGAACGTAATGAAAATGTATACACTATCACTGTTGATGCCGGTATGGTTGGTGGTGCAACTGAGAAAAACTGGAAAATTTGGGATGGCACTTGGAATTACAACTTCGGTTGTGGTGCAGAGCAGCCCGTTGCAGCTGTTGAATACGATACTTGGTTTGACGGTGGCAACTTCACTTTCACTACTGAACCCAATGTCAAGACGACAATTACTTTAACTCTCGTGAAAGGTTCAGATGTAAAGGATTCAAGCATCCCCTCTAAACTCCTCATCGACGTGCCCAGTGCAGTTGAGAACATCGAGGCTGTGGAAGAAGGTGCTGTGCGCTTCTTCAACCTCCAGGGTGTTGAGGTTAGCGAACCCGCCAACGGCGTATTCGTACGCGTTGCTAACGGCAAAGCTACTAAAGTTGTAAAGTAAGTTCTTTATCTTCATAAGTAACTTTTTATCTTCATAAGTTAATGCGTGGCGCGGTCTTCGGACCGCGCTTTTTTCGTTATATCCCTCTGCCTTTTTTTGGTCAATGTAAAAATCCGGTTGAAATGTTAAAAAATTATCAATGTAATTACGGTTAGTGAAATGGAACGGCGATTTCCAAATCGCCATTTACA
>CAJUIJ010000118.1:0-2688 GCA_910586175.1 uncultured Muribaculaceae bacterium
TACTTAATCTCAGCGAATTACTCATATATAAGCTCTACGTCATCAAGATATAACACACTTGTGGTACTACCTGAGAAATAATCACCATACTTTGAAGCGCAACAAGTAATGAGCAGATATTTAGGCTTCACACTCTTTGCGCGTTCGCGATATTTAAGAGGCACGGTGATTTCCTTAAGTGCCCCATCTGGGCCAAAGGCCTCCTTGAAAGTCATCTCTCCGTAAGCGAGAATATAATCTGCATCCGGATTAAAGAACTTATTATCGTTAGGGTCGGTGACGATATTGACAACCTGCTCGGAGAGTGCCACATAAATCTGACCATGGTCTGAACCACCGTTTACGAAATCGGGGGTGAATATATCGTTGGCCTTGAAGTTGCCGACAGTGCCGGGGCGATAATTCACATAAGCCCTTAACGCAGTGGGGTGAGAGCCATTATACTCGCGACCCATGTTGATATAACCCACAGCATTACCACCTGAGAGAGCCGCTTTTACATACTCACCCACAAAAATATTGCCGGCGGCAAGCATGCCCAGAGCAGAAGCGGAAGCAAGACGCGCACTGTAAGTTCCACTATGCACCATATCGGTAGACTTATTAGTCATCGTAATCTTAGCGGTAGCACCTCCTTCATTACCCGACCCCCAGAAACAAGTGTACTTGTCGCCGGTTGTGCCGGGCACTACAATACCCTTAGCAGTAGTGCCGAGAGCTGTCTTGCCATCATAAGTGCCCCACTCCTCGAAAGAAGAGTTAGGAATATTGAACATAGACTCAGTAGTAAATAAATTAACCTCGGCATCCTCATAGCCATCGCAGAAAGCCTTGAACTCATAAACGGTGCCCGGTTCAAGACCTGTGACGGTCACCGAGAAAGGTGTCTGTTCGAGAGCACGGGTGGCACGGGCAGCACGACGCGCAGCTGCTGCGGCAGCACCTGAGGGGTATGCCACATCCCAGCCCGAAGCACCTTGCTTACGATATTTAATACCGAAATTAAGAGCAGCGGCTGCGTCATTGATTAAGCCGGAGAGCGTGGCGCGGCGAGCACCGATAGCCATAGGTTGAGTCTCGGGGTCGGGAGCAGCGGCAGTAGACACCGGAGCAAGCTTTTCTACGGCAGCGAGGCTATTGGCTATGCGCAGCGAACCATGACCCGTCTTGTGATGATTGTCAGTACACTCGAAACTGAATTTAAACTCCTTATCAGACTCTGGAAGAGCATCAAGATAAGCTTTGGTGAAAGTTATGTAAACCTTATCTACAAGCACATCCTCACCGGAGTCAGAAGAAGCGGCATCGGTTGACTGAATACGCTCCATCTTCACACCCTTCTGTTCGAGCTCAGTCTTGACAGAAGTCTCAAGGATATTCTGGCCCGAGGCAATGCCGGCATCTGCATTGTCGACATTCAGCACCAGAGAGCTGAGACCATGGTAGCCAAGCACACAGACCTTGAGGTCGGAGAAATTGCGCTCAGTGTTTACCACTTGCTCTGCAATGTTGAACCCAACGCCGGAGACAGCGGGAGCAGGGAAAATCTCCACTTCTTCCTCTATTACCGGTATATCGGCGATAGAAAGACGGATGAGCGCACCACCCTCCTCCACAGGTCTTGCCTCCTCAGAGAGATTCATGCAATATTCATGCGCACGCTGCACATTCTCAATCTTGCCCTCCTTGGAGAAAGCAGAACCGTCAGATTTCTTACCCTCCACCTTATAAACGAGGTCCTTGTCGACATTAGGCATCATGAAATAGCCCTTTGCACCATCAGTAATCGTAGACTCAGTGAACTCAAGCTGGCCACGCGAATGAGAAAAAGTGACCTTCAGATCAGAGAGATTTACATCGAGCGAAGAGGGGTCGACCGACACAAGCACATTAGCGATATTGCACTTGAGAGTAAGGGTATTCGCACCCTCATTCATCTCGAACTTCTGATAGCCGCGATAGAACTTGGCATCGAACGAAGCAGAGACAGAGTCGCCACTCCAAGCCTCGGCCACATAGCTGCCGGTGCGGAGCTTTATTGATTCGGGAATATTGTCAAGACCCTTCCACTTGCGGATAACGCCCTTGTTGTTCTCGATATATACCACGCACTTCTCACGCAGAGATGCGAGTTCGTCGCCGGTGACGGCAGCGCGTGTCTTGGTGACATCACCACGTATGTCAGTATTGATAGTGAGGCTGCCCTCAACCCCCTCACCAAAGGGGGCATCCATGGCACACGAAGAGAGGAGTGCACCCATGGCGAACGCGACAGCCGAACCTGTAATAAACTTATTAATCATATTCATTGCTGTCAGCTATTTAAAAATTAAGAGTAAGAGTTTTAATTGTCTCGCCATTGGCATCGCCCACAATAAGCTCGAAAGCATGCTGGCCGGGACCAAGAGCCCCCATAAGGCCAATAAAGTTAGACAGGTCGACAGTCGCTTCCTTCTTGCCCGCTACATCTGTGGGGAACTTAAAGCCATCGAGAATACCCAACACATCGTCGATAGTGAAGCCATCGGGAATTTCCATTTTTTCAGGATGCGCAAGGTCAATGTGAGTCGGGAGACCCATGCCGGGGAGTTCGGGTTCGAGCACTTCACTCTTGATATTGCAGATGAAAGTGGTGAAACCTGCATCCGATTCACTCTTCATGGTGAGTACGCAAGTAGTCATAGAAGA
>CAJUIJ010000118.1:2698-7695 GCA_910586175.1 uncultured Muribaculaceae bacterium
CCTGCGTAGGGAGTATCAGCCAACTCGCCGCCGTTGAGTTGGATAGTCGGGGCATCGCCACCCGGTACCGGAGGAGTCGGAGGTTCGGGATCATTGCCATCCTCCTTGGGGCGTTCGCTGTCATCAAGGAGTTCGTCGTCGGGCAGTTCCACGTCGCGTGCCACATCAGTAACCGACACCGAAGCATCAACAGTCACATCGGCATCGGCATCGCCCGAGGCATCAGCCCCACCGCCGGTGTGCAGGCGGAAAGTGATGTTGTAATGGCAACCCTTGGCCACATCGGCAAGAGACTTCGTCTCAACTGTCTCCACACCATTGACAGTGCCATGGAACACAGCCACAAGCGAAATTTCCTCACTATGCTTAAAATAACCGGCCTTCTTCGCATCAGCCTCAGCAGTGCCATAATGGAGAGATGCGCTATCGCCCAACTTCACCTCCACATATGAGTCTGCCGACATGGCAGAGCGGAGCGACGCGTCAAAATTGATTGTAACCATCACATTCTCGAGAGTACAAACTATACGGCCCACCTCGCTTGTGATTTGACCGGCCTTTACCTCAAAAGCCTCCGACGAACCGAGAAAATAGGGAGATTCCCATTCAGCTTGTCTGTCCTCGCCATAAGTGGCTGTACAAGTATACGAACCTGCGGGAAGTGCAATCACTTCAGGCATCTCACCATATTTATACTTGGCATAAGGCTGTGAATTGCCGTCCTGGAACAGGATTACATTGAAGTCATCGATATTGACATCATTGTCGGCGCGGGTTACATTGAGTGCATCATTTTTTACCTCCATAAGCAATGCGCTCTTCGCGAGCTTGCCCTCCCCTTTCGATTCACCCCTGAAAGGATCCTCCTTGGAGCAGGCGCTGAAAATCATTGCGCCGGCGAGTATTGAAAGAATATATTGATTTTTCATTTCAGTCAGAATTATTTACGGTTAGCACGATGTTTTACGGCATTGGGATTTGCAACAGAAGATGCCTCATAACCGAGCTTGACATTATCGACGGTAAGTACTGAGCCGGTGGCCAAGGCATGATACTGATTAGTTTCGAGGCTCTTATGATATGAACCGTCAGAAGCCTTAGTGAACGACAACAGATTAACACTTGAAACCTCCTTGAGATCACCGGACGAAGGAATATTCACTCTCGGAGTCACTCCTGATTTAGTACTCTTGAAGCCGAGCACAAGTTTTGCCGCTTTATGGCCAAAAGGATAACCGCTCAGGCTAATGTTGAAATCTGTCATCGAAGACACAGCTTTGAGATATTCAACCTTTCCGGCTATTTTCACACCATCCTTATCATAAAGATTCACATATACTTCTGCCTGTTCGTCACCAACCGGAGAATATGAATATTGGAATGATAGAGAAGACGGTCTTGAATTGAAATTGATTCCATCCACTCTCGATTCCGCAGCATCGAACGAATATGAGCCGAGGAAAAGTTCTCCGGCAGCTTTCTGCAACTGCTCATCAGAAGGTGCATTTTTACAATAGTAAGTTGTATTGAACGAACCACCTGATGATTTAGGAGTCTCGCCGGCGTGACTATATCCAACCGAACGCAAAAGGGCAGCACCCGACGAAAGCATGGTGGAAGGAACCATGAACCACGTATTCTTGTTAGAGGCACCGGCATAGCATGTATTGGCATTCACAGTGGCCCAACCCTGGGGATCAGAGAAAGATAAATTGACATCCCACTGATATGATCTTGGTGATACTTTCCATATGCCACCCACATTCAACTTTTCAAATGAATAGGTTGTACCGGAAGTGAGGAAGTCACCGTTAGGCACATCAGTCTCAGTCTCGGTGGTGAATGCCGGGACATCGTTGACAAACGAACCTATGGCAGCCTTCAGACCGGTATAGGTTGTGGCGGGAGAAAGGCCGATTATTGTAATTACACCGTCGGCGTCAGTAGAGATATTGGCCGATGGAATTGCATTAGCGGCCTCAACCGAACCATTATACCAAATAATACGGTTGATTATTGCAGCTGTGGCATCAGCATTGTCAGCCTCCACCTTGAGCATCACCTTGCGTGCGAAAGCATCAGTAGTGATAGAATATACCGGGGCTTCCATCGGAACTTTCAGCGATGCAGCTTTCTTACCCATGGTAACGTTCACATCTATTAAATCGCGCACCTGAGGTTCAAGAGCGAGAGTGTAAATGTAATGATAAGAGAGGTCAGCGCGTGTGCGGGCACCGGCGGGAGATGCAGACTCCGTAACGCCCTTGATAACGGCATCTACCATCTGGTTGTTGGCATTGGGCACCTTGAACTGCACCTTGTTTTTTATATCGGGGCAGTTTGTCGACACTTCCACCTTCATCTCATTTGCCATGAAACCGACATTTGCCACAGCAGCTGCCTGCATTTCGACAGGCTTGACTACAGCCTTGAGTTCGAGCGGCTCGGTGGTACGGGTCATTGCATCAACTGCGGTCAGTGAAATTGTATAATTGCCGGCAGGAACAGTTTCAAGAAATTTGGAGACATTGACCACACCCATTTTGTCAACATTACGGAAGAAACCGGCGCAATCGACACCGGCATCGGCAAGTTGCTTCTGAGTAAGTTCATCAGCACCCACAAGTTCTACCGTGCCTCCAAAAGAGGGATGATAAGAGTCTGATACAACTGTAAGAGAAGCTGACTTAAGCCCACCTAAAGCAAACACGTGAAACTCAGGGCTGACTGTCTGCTCGGCATATTCAAACTTGTCGATTGACTGTGCAGGGTCAAAACCCTTGGCAGTCAGCGTGGGAGCCGGAGCAGTGAAAAGTTCGTCGCCGAGCGATACATTGACCGTTTCGGCCACGACATCGTCGTCAAACACGACATCGAGCGCGAGGTCGCCCGAAGCCTGCGAACCGGACACACCGATTGTCACAACATAATGATGACGGGCAACAGCATTGAACGAAGCCGGCTGAATCTCAACACGACGGTTTGCATCATCGGTAAGTGTGAGCTTAAGTTTCACCTCATTGGCAGGCGACACGTAAGCAGGACGATCCTCCTCTTGTGCGAATACCACCCACTCATGGCCGGAGGTCTGAACCGCTGCACTGTATGCAGAAAAATTGCTTTTGAACTCATCGGTATAACGCACCGAGACCATGGCATTGGCAAGCGTGGCCACCACATTGACATCAGTCACTGCACCCGGGGATACATGCACATCGGAAGAGCCCTTGAAACAAGGATTTTCGAAGCCCTCCTGATCCACATCACCAAAGAAAGCCGAGAGCGTGTAATCGCCAATAGGGAAAGCCTTTTCCTTATTAAAACCCTCAAGAGTGGACCAATCTTTAGAATATGAGCCGTCCGATTTGACCAGATTCACTTCAAAGCGAGAAGCATCCGGCACAACCGGACTCACACCGTCGTCTGCACGCGATTGACGCATCACACGTGCATCTGACGAGAAATTGAGGTTTATGCCACCCTCATTGTCAGCACCTCCCCAAGGAGCATCATCGCTGCACGATGTCATACCCAGGGCAACTGCTGAGAACAGAAGCATACCTTTGCTGAAATTCTTCATCTGTTATTGTTGTTTTATTATTGAAATCGTATGTTATATCGGTTGGAATACAGGATTAGTTGAAAATCCACTTTAATAAATATTAAACCAACGGAAGAAATCGTTATCTTAACATAAGTGCTTTAACTCCACAACCGGATATGCAAAACATGCAAATCTTTTGGGTTGATGTTAAAACACGGTTGCAAAGTTAATATAAATTAATGAGGTTACATCAATTTGCGCCTAAAAACAAGCACAATTGCGCAAAATAAACCAATAATAATCGGGGAAACTAAGCATCGGGAGTGACATTTGGGTAATTTAGTCCAAATACAAGCGAAATATAAACCAATCAAAAAAAATATGAGAATCGCAAAAAAAATTGCATTGGCAGCCATATTGACAACAATATGCGTCAATATGTCGGCAGCCCAGGGATTAGGAGACTTGCTTGGAGGGCTTCTCGGAGGCCAGCAGAGCGGACAGACCACCCAAGGCAGCAACGGTCTCGGCGGCACACTCGGCAACTTGCTTGAGGGAGTGTTCTCGAGCAGCAACATCACAGTGGCCGACATGGAAGGAGAATGGGAAGCGGACGGCCCGGCAGTATGCTTCCAAAGCGAGGGCTTTCTGAAGCAAGCGGGTGGCAAGGCTGCGGCAGCGGCAATAGAAACAAAGTTGGCCCCTTATTACGAACAATATGGACTCACCAACGCCAAACTGACAGTGAATCAGGATGGCACTTTCACCTTGGTAACGGGCAAGATAACGCTAAAAGGTAATATCACTGCAGCAGAAGGGAAAGAAACGGGAGTATTCATGTTCAACTTCAGCGTGTTGGGACGCAATCTTATGAGCTTGCCCACGTATGTTCAGAAGACGAGCAAGTCGATGGATGTAATGTTTGATGCCACCAAATTCAAGAAACTTATCTCGGCAGTGGCACAGTTTACCGGCATTAAATTGGCACAGACATTGGGGTCACTGCTCGACTCATACGACGGTCTCTGCGTAGGTTTCCACTTCTCGGGCGGTTCTACCCAGCAGAGCAACAGCGGCCTCGGCAGTCTGCTTCAGGGGCTCGGACTTGGCGGCTCGCAGCAAAACTCCGGCACAACCAACCAGGATAACAGCGGCACCACCGGCAACGATGGCTCATCAATAGCGAGCGGGCTCGACGCCCTGCGCGGACTGCTGACCGGAGGCAGCACCGACACTACCACCAACAAGAACACCGGCAGCAAGATCAAGAAAAAGAAGTCTAAGAAATAAATTCCGCACTCAACTTAGTATTTATAGGTCGCGCACAAAGTATATGTGCATTTTCTGCAACTTACTTTTGCTGACCTTCAGATTCGGTCTTCAGTCAAGTGGGAACCACCACGTTCCCTCTTCCCGAATTCTGAATCTCAACCAAAATTAAATCACATTAAAA
>CAJUIJ010000119.1 GCA_910586175.1 uncultured Muribaculaceae bacterium
CAACCCGCCTCTTCTCCCCCACAGAAGCCATGGAAAGCTGCCTGTATCAGGCCACTCTCCACAACAGCCCCTGGGGCAAACTCTACCGCCGCCACATCTTCGACAAGCTGCGCTTTGCCGAGGGGATGATATATGAAGACCTCGACCTTATATACCGCCTGCACGATATCTCAAGGCTCTCGGCCTACACCTCACGCCCGGTATATTTCTACCGCAAGGGCCATGCAAGCACCACAGGCACCTTCACCGAGCGTCGTCTCGACGTGCTGAAAGTGGTGAGCCGCATCGAGACTTACATGGCAGCCAACCACCCCGAACTCCTCCCCGCCGCCCACGACCGCGCCCTGAGCGCATATTTCAACATCTTCTGGCTTTCGCTGCGACACAATGCAAATATGACGACAGTTCGCGATGAATGCTGGAGACAAATAAAAGTCCGCCGCCGCGAGTCGCTGACCAACCCCAAAGTAAGGCTAAAAAACAAAGCCGCGGTAATACTCTCATATCTCGGTCGCAACTTCTTTTCCTTCATATGCCGCATAGTAAAGTAACTGCCTGAATTTTCTACCATTTCCAAGTCAGACCTTAAACTTTTTTATAGCCCGATAGCAAAAAAGTCACGGATTATTATTACATTTGCAGAAAATTACCACAAGACCTACAATGAACTATTCAATCATTGATTTCATCAGCCTCTTGGGTGCCGTATGCCTCTTCCTCTACGGCATGAAGGTGATGAGTGAAGGCCTGCAGAAAGTGGCAGGCGACCGCCTGCGAAACATTCTCGGCATCATGACCCGCAACCGCGTAACGGGGGTCCTAACCGGTATCCTGATCACTGCCCTGATCCAAAGTTCAAGTGCCTCCACCGTCATGGTGGTCAGCTTCGTAAACGCAGGCCTCATGAGTCTCGCCCAGGCCATGGCCGTAATCTTCGGTGCCAACGTCGGCACCACAGCCACCACTTGGATTATATCGGCATTCTCTTTCGAAGTCAACATCTCTGACTACAGCATTCTCCTGCTCGCCATAGGCGTGCCTATGATGTTCATGAAGAAGGGCACTTACAAGTCGCTCGGAGAGTTTCTCGTGGGCTTCTGCTTCCTCTTCATGGGCCTCGACCTGATCAGCGCATATGTGCCCAACCTTCAGGAAAATCCGCAGATGCTGCAGTTCATGACCAACTACACATCGCTCGGGTTTGGCTCAGTGCTCATTTTCTTCGCAGTCGGTATCATATTCACCATGATAGCCCAAAGTTCGGCTGCCACATTTGCCATCACGCTTATAATGTGTTCGCAAGGGTGGATTTCGTTCGAACTGGGATGCGCCATAATCCTCGGCGGAAACATCGGTACGACCATCACCCCGGTGCTCGCTTCGCTCAGCGGTAACCTCGCCGCCAAACGCACCGCCATGGGCCATGTGCTCTTCAATGTGATAGGCTCTCTCATAGTGCTCTGCATTTTCCACCCCTTCGCAGAGCTGGTGGCCGACATCACGAAGGCCCTCGACGGCATGAACCCGCTCGACATCAGTGCCGCCCAGGAAGCCGGCATGCGCGACACCACCCTCTTCAACGAGAAAGGTGGCATGACCGCCCGCGCACAAAGCTGCATCGCTCTCGGACTCGCCATGTATCCCACGGTGTTCAACGCCATAAACCTCCTTGTCATGATATGGTTCACCAAGCTCTATGTCAAGATCGTATGCTGGATTATGCCGCAACGCCACAAGGATGAGGAGGAGGAGTTCGTGCTCAAGTTTATCGGCCGCGGTCTTATGTCGGCCTCCGAGCTCAACATCACACAGGCCCAGAAGGAGATTGCCCTCTATGGCCAGCGCGTGGAGCGTATGCTAAAGATGGCACGCAAGCTGATTCACCTCGACCCCAAGGACGAGGAGATCCAGCCAACGTTCAACCGTATGGAGAAGTATGAGGAAATTTCCGACCGAATGGAGATGGAGATAGGCACCTTCCTCAACCGCGTGGCCGAAGGCCGCCTCTCGCCCGAAGGTAAAATGCGCGTGGCCGGCATGCTCCGCATTGTGTCAGAGATAGAGTCGATTGCCGACGGTTGCTTCAATGTGGCCAAGACTCTCAACCGCAAGAACCAGATTCACGTGGATTTCAATGAGGGGGTAATCAAGGAAATTGACCGCATGTATGAGCTTGTGGGTCAGGCCATGACCAATATGCTCGGTCTGCTCGACGAACTCGAACAACCCGAAAACTCGAAGATAGTGATGGCCTACAACAAGGAGCGCGAAATAAACAACCTCCGCAACAAGCTCCGCGATGGCAACATCTTCAATATCAACAACAAGGAATATGACTACCAGGAGGGTATCTTCTTCATGGACCTGATAGGCGAAGCCGAGAAGCTCGGCGACTATATGCTTAACGTGGTGGAAGGAGTGCAACACCAATTCCGCAACCCCTCCCTGACCTAAAGCGGCCCTAAAGACCCTAAAGACCTTAAAGACCCTAAAGACTTTAAAGACCTTAAAGACCTTAAAGACCCTAAAGACCCTAAAGACCCTAAATCAAAAAAAAACAAGAATGAGATATTGCGTAATAATGTGCGGAGGTGTAGGCTCCCGTTTCTGGCCGTTCAGCCGCACCGACAAGCCGAAACAGTTTCTCGACTTCTTCGGCTCAGGCCGCAGCCTGCTCCAGCTCACTGTCGACAGGATTCTTCCCATCACCGACATGTCACACATCTTCCTCGTGACCAACAGCGCATATTATGACCTCGTGCGCCAACAGCTCCCCGACATTCCGGAGCGCAACATCCTGCTCGAACCGGCGCGCCGTAACACCGCTCCCTGCATCTGCTGGGCTGCACACCATATCCTCGCACTCGACCCCGATGCCTCTATCGTAACCCTTCCATCCGACCACCTCGTGCTCCGCGAAACGGAGTTTCACAACGTGATCCGCAAGGGCTTCGAGTTTGTGGAGGCCGGCGACCGTCTCCTCACCATCGGACTCAAACCTACAAGCCCTCACACCGGCTACGGATATATCCAGCTCGGCCAGAATGTCAATGATGATATCCTGAAAGTCAAGTCATTTACCGAGAAGCCGGATCTTGAGATGGCCAAGGTTTTCCTAAGCACCGGAGAGTTCTTCTGGAATTCGGGCATGTTCATATGGCGTGCCGACAGCATCCTTAAGGCTTTCGACCGATTCGCCCCCGAAACCGCCACCCTCTTCAATGCCCCTCCCGGCATATACGGCAGCGACCGAGAGAGGGACTTCATCGACGCGGAGTTTCCCAACGCCCCCTCTATCTCTATCGACTATGCTATCATGGAGAAAGCCGACAACGTGTTTGTAGAGACTGCTGACCTCGGATGGAGCGACCTCGGATCATGGAACGCCCTTTACGATGTCTCACCAAAGAATCCTGACCGCAATGTGACGCAAAATTGCAACGTACTATCGCACAATTGCTCAGGCTCAATATTCGCATCAGCCCCCGATAAAATCATTGTGGTCTCCGGTCTTGAAGACTATATCGTGGCCGACAGCGGCAACGCACTCCTGATCTACCCGCTGAAGGATGAGCAGAAAATCCGCAACGTAGTGAACGAGGTTTCCACCCGCTTCGGAGAGAAGTACATCTGACTTATGAAGTTGTTTAAACTCCTCTATATCTTTTTTGCCCTCACCTTGTTGATGTGCTCATGCACAAAGAATGAGGTGAAACTCTCCTTTCGGCTCGATGGTGTGCCTCAGGAGACCCTGAAGCTTGACTATTACGCCTCCGACAAGAAGAAAGGATGGGTCATCGAGGAGTTTGTAAATGTGCAGCAGGGCAATGCGCAGACCATATTACGCACCGTAAACCCCTCTCTCATTTTCATCGCCCCTACGTCAGGCAACTCTCCCCTCGTTTTTTTCTACGCCGAGCGTGGCGACGAGATTTCCATCTCAGGCAAAGGCTCCGACCCTCTATTCTATAAAATATCGGGCAACCGTGTCACCGACGATCTGACAGCATGGCGACTCGCCTCAACCAAGGCATTAGCCGAGGCCGCAGCCGATCCGGTCAAGGGTGCGGCCACGCTCAATAAGCTCGTGGCCGACTACGTGAAAGCCAACCCCGAAAAACCAGCCTCAATGCTCCTGCTGCTATGTTACTATAACCGCAGGGCAGATGAACAAGGCTTCGAAAAGACCCGCAAATTGCTGAAAGGGGATGCTCTCGACCCCACATGGAGTTCGCTCGTGGCCCGCGCCGACATGATCGACGACACAACCATACCCGGCAAGCTACCCGGCTCCATGATCCTCAAGACCATGACCGGCTGCGATACAATCCGAACCGGTAAAGCCCCGGCGATTCTCTATTTCTACCGCGATAATGCCCCGTCGCGTGGCGACGACTTAAAAGCCTTGCGCAAACTCTCGGAAGATTACAAAGACTCGGCCTCAAGAATCATCTGCGACATCAGTTTCGAGCCTGACTCTTCCTCAAGAGTATTCAAGATGCGAAACGACTCGCTGCGCAAGACCGTAAGAGCCTGGATGCCACTCGGACCAAGCGACTCCATCGCAAAAGTCCTCGCCGTGAGGCGCACGCCGCTGCTCATTGTGGCCGACACAAAGGGCAATATACGTTACCGTGGCGACGACATAAAGAGAGCCTCCTCAACTTTCCGCTCACTCCTAAAGCCATGATTACAAAAGTATATACCGCTGCCATTCATGGCATTGACGCGTTCCCGGTCACCATCGAGACTGTGATGGAAAACGGCGTGTGCTTCGACATCGTCGGCATGGCCGACACTGCCGTTAAGGAGAGCAAGCTGCGCATTGAGTCGGCCATGAAAAATAGCGGATATATGTTCCCGCACTATCGCACCACTGTAAATCTCGCCCCGGCTGATATCAAGAAAGAGGGTGCCTCTTACGACCTCCCCATTGCCGCCGCGATGATGCTTGCCGCCGAATACATCAAGTGCGATAACCTCCAGGATTACATGATAACAGGCGAGCTGAGCCTCGACGGCTCCGTGCTCCCGATACGCGGTGCCCTGCCTATGGCAGTGAAAGCCCGCGAACTCGGCTTCAAGCGACTCATAGTGCCCGAAGCAAATGTAACTGAAGCGGCAGTGGTCAATAAACTCGAAGTCTTCGGTGTGAAAAACCTCCGTGAGGTGGTAGACATACTGACAAACTCCCCGACGGCCCCGCAACCCACCCTCATAAACACCCGCCGGCTTTTCGCCGACAACCATGACTGCTTCGACTTCGACTTCTCCGAAGTCAAGGGACAGGAGACTGTAAAACGCGCATTCGAGGTAGCATGCGCCGGTGGCCACAACATACTCATGATAGGCCCACCCGGTGCCGGAAAGTCAATGATGGCCAAACGCTTACCATCCATTCTGCCACCCCTCAGCATGGCAGAAGCCCTTGAGACCACAAAGATTCACTCCGTAGCCGGAAAACTGTCACGTGGCTCCATGCTCATGACGAGCCGACCGTTCCGCACACCCCACCACACAGTCAGCCCCGTAGCACTCGTAGGCGGTGGCGTAAACCCCATGCCCGGCGAAATATCGCTCGCCCACAATGGCGTGCTGTTTCTCGACGAATTCCCCGAATTCCCACGCCAAGTCCTCGAAGTGCTCAGACAGCCAATCGAAGACCGTGTCATAACCGTAAGCCGGGCCAAATACACAGTCGAATACCCCGCATCATTCATGCTCGTAGCCTCCATGAACCCATGCCCATGCGGCTACTACGGACACCCGACGCGCCGATGCACCTGCCAGCCCGGTGCCGTTACGAAATACATGAACAAAATCTCAGGCCCCCTGCTCGACCGCATAGACCTCCACGTCGAAATAGAACCCGTGGAATTTGACGCCATGGCAAGCACAAAGCCCGGCGAATCTTCAGAGGCAATAAGAAGCAGGGTGATAGCAGCAAGGGCAATACAAGCCGAACGATACAAAAACGAAAAAGGGATATACTGCAACGCACAGATGAACTCGCGCCTGCTGCACCAATACGCATGGCCCGACGAAACCGGCATGAAAAAGCTGAAAGAGAGAATGACACGCCTCAACATGTCAGCCCGCGCCTTCGACCGCATACTGCGCACAGCCCGAACAATAGCCGACTTGGACTACGCCAACCAGCTCCCCGCCAACCCAATCCAAGAAATAGCCAACCAGCCAATAAAAGTCCAACACATAGCAGAAGCAATAGGCTACAGAAGCTTAGACCGAGCCAACTACGGCCAAACCTACTAACCAAAACCAAAACCAAAAGCAAAAAAAGCCCCAAAGCAAAAAAACAAAAGCAAAAAACCAAAAGCAAAAAAAGCCCATGCATCGCGGTTTTGGAGGTGTGTGAGCGCAAAGCGCGAAAACCATGTCAAACAAACAATCAAAAAGAAAACAAAACCATAACTACAAAGCACCATTCAAATACCACATAACTATTACAAAACGACCGGGAATCCCAATCTTCAGCTCCCTGATAATAAAAGAGCTAACACCCCAAGGAGTAAAACTAAACTACTCATCAACAGGCATAATTATATATAGAAACCTAAAAAGCCTGTCTGAAATAGAGCCTAAGATACGACTCCTGCAATACATAATCATGCCCGACCATGTGCATCTCCTCATCCAGGTGACACAAACATTAGAAGAACACTTAGGCAAATACATTTCAAAACTTAAATCCACAATTTCCCGGCAATTGCACTATGCCTCGCTACAGCAATCTCCACATCCCGCTAAACCAAATGACAACCAAATCCAAATAAAACCGGTTTTGAAGATGGCTACAACGACAAAATAATATATCCCGATCGAAACCTCCACGAAATCTTTCAATACATAAGATCCAACCCCTATCGCCTCGCCGTAAGAATACACCGCCCTGACTTCTTTCAAAAAAGCAGAAACATCAGCACATCTATCAGACTTACACAATTCCAGGCAAGTCTACTAACACCCACCTCAAACCAACCTCCACATAGCATACAGGAGGCTTCACAGAGCTTATGGGAGCAGGAAAAGGAGATAACAACAAAACTACAGGCATACGGCAACCTGTTTCTCCTGAACAACCCCTTCAAGACTTACCTGATAGTTCATAGGGCAGACACCCCTAAACAATTTGAACTTAAAAAAGAAGAATGCCTATACATAGCAGTCAACGGGGGAGTAATAATATCGGCCTTCATATCACCGCGAGAAAAAGAAATAAGAGCTGAAATCGAGGCAGTTGGTGGCAGCATGATAATTGTACACGCCACTCCATTTGAAGAGCGGGAAAAGCCATCACGCCACTACTTCGAACTATGTGCTGAAGGAAAGATAGCTATGGTAGCACCATTTTTCGCAAAAAAACTAAAAAGCAGCGACCACCCCTCACGCCAGCATTGCAAAATCCTCAACAAAATAGCAGAAGCCCTGGCAAAGCAGCCCCAAATAAAGTAGCTTCCAAAACGGCGCTCCGCGCCGGCACACCACCAAAACCGCAATGCAATAAAAGCAGCAAAAGCAGAAGCAAAAGCAGAAGCAAAAGCAGAAGCTGCATCGCGGTTTTGGAGGTGTGTGAGCGCAAAGCGCGAAAAAAGCAGAAGCAGAAGCAAGAGCAAAAGCTGCATCGCGGTTTTGGAGGTGTGTGAGCGCAAAGCGCGAAAAAAGCAGAAG
>CAJUIJ010000120.1 GCA_910586175.1 uncultured Muribaculaceae bacterium
CAACAATATTACACCTGATAATTTCGTTTCAATATTGTGAAATTTATCAGTAATATAATATCCTCATCGCGTTTGCTCACTTTCGCGGCGATTATCCTTGCCTCCATGTGCCAAGTGTTCATGCCTCAGGCATTCGCGCGTCCGCAGCAGAAGGAACTTAACCGCCCATATGCTGACCTCAAACGCTGGCATCTCGGTTTTTCGATCGGCATGTGCATGCAGGATCTCAAGTTTACCCACAACGGTCTGATAACTCCCGACGGCCAGCAGTGGTATGCTGAGGTGCCCGCATGGAATCCGGGCATCGATGTGCAGGTGCTCGCAGACTTGCGTCTGCATGAGTATTTCAATCTCCGATTCTCACCCGGCATGGCATTCTCTTTCAAGGATGTGGAGATGCGCGACTATGTATCGGGTGTTTCGCACCGGCAGAACGTCAAGAGCGTGTATGTGCTCCTGCCCATTGACCTCAAGATTTCAGGCATGCGACTTCAGAACTCCCGTCCTTATGTCACGGTTGGTGGTATGGGTTCGTTCGACGTAGGCAAGAAAAAATCTGATTATCTGATGTTCAACACAGCCGACTTCTACCTCACGGTAGGTCTCGGATGCGATTTTTATTTGCCTTTCTTCAAGTTGAATCCGGAGGTGAAATTCTGTTTCGGCCTCGCCGACATATTGCGTCACAAGCGTCCTGACCTTGAAGACAACCCCGACATGTTCAAGATGACACAGTCGTTAAAGAAAGTTAAGTCGAACATGGTGATGATCACCTTCTATTTCGAATAATCAAGCAGCATCCGATGTTCAAATCCTCAATCATCAAGCCAAATCGCAGTTTAGCGAAATCTTGTATCTATGCGCTTGT
Source organism: uncultured Muribaculaceae bacterium (assembly GCA_910586175.1). Classification (GTDB taxonomy): domain Bacteria; phylum Bacteroidota; class Bacteroidia; order Bacteroidales; family Muribaculaceae; genus Lepagella. Next base: position 869 of record CAJUIJ010000120.1, read on the forward strand.
GATGCTTGTGCTCAGCGCGGTGGCACCGGCTGCCCATGCGCAGGGCGATGCAATGTTCACGCAATATTGGGCTGTCCCCACATACTATAATCCCGCAGAGGCCGGTTCGATCGACTTTGTGCGCATACGTGGCGGCGCGAAGCTCCAATGGGTCGGCATCAAGAACGCCCCCAAATCCTTCCTCGGCTCTGCCGACATGCCGATTAAGCTCGGCAAGAAACACCGTCTCGGTGTCGGCGCGCTCTTCAATCAGGAATCAATCGGTCTGTACCGCAATATGCTCGTGGGCGTGCAGCTCAATTACCGGCTCAACTGGCTCAAGGGTGTGTGGAGCTTCGGTCTCCAGCCGGCGTATTACGACACGAAGTTCAAGGGCTCGGATGTATACATACCGGAGGGTGACGACTTCCACCAGCCTGACGACCCGGAGCTTCCCACGCGCGACGTATCGGGCAACGCCTTCGACCTCTCGGCAGGCTTGTCATACACCCACAAATATTTCACACTCGGCATCTCCATGCTTCATATACTCGAACCTACCGTAACCATGGATGGCGACGAGGGGGGCGGTGACAGCGAGGGAGTGGAGTTTCAGGCCACTCTGCCACGAATGGCCTATTTTACAGCACTTGGCAATATTCCCCTCAAAAACACGTTATTTTCATTGCAACCATCCCTGTTGGTACGCACTGATTTCAGCCGCTTCACAGCCGAGGCAACTATGAGGGCTACCTACAACCGATTTCTGTCGTTCGGACTCGGTTACAGGTATAAGGAAGCGGTCAGCGCGATGATTTCGGCTGAGTTCAAAAATTTCTTTATCGGCTACGCCTACGACTATCCGTTATCGGCCTTGGGCAAAGCCTCCTCCGGCAGCCACGAGGTGGTGATAGGATACAATGTGAAACTCAATTTCGGTGAGAAAAACAAGAATAAGCACCGATCTATCAGAATAATGTAGCGACTATGAATATGCGCAGAAATATAAGAAACATAATGTCATATCTGAAGCCCGGCACCCTTTGGCGCGGTGCCTGCATAGCCTGCGTGGCGGTGAGCCTCGCTGCGATTCTCTCTTCCTGCTCCGGCGTGCGCCGCTCTTCGGCCGGCGGTGAAGTGACCGGCATCGGCGGTTCTTCGTTTGCCGAACCTACCCCTTACGGCATGGTGCTTGTGGACCGTGGTTCAATAGCCATGGGCCCTGCTGCCGACGACTCCGTGGCCGGAATTCGCAAGAACGGTCGCGGTGTATCTATCGACTCTTTCTGGATGGATGAGACAGAGATTACCAACTCCAAGTATAAGCAGTTTGTATTCTGGGTGCGTGACTCCATAATCCGCGAACGCCTTGCCGACCCGGCTTTCGGCGGTAACGAGGAGTTCAAGATTGAGGAGGATAAGGAGGGCAACCCCATCAAGCCTTATCTAAATTGGAGCAAGGCTATACCATGGCGCAATCCCAATGAAGATGAGGAGCGTGCCATACAGAGTGTGTACCGCACAAACCCCATCACCGGTCAGCGCGAGCTCGACCCCACGCAGATGAACTATCGCTACGAGATTTATAACCACTCGGAGGCTGCCAAGCGTCGCAACCGCGTCGACCCGGAGCTGCGTGAGTATAACACAGATCTCCCTACTCCTACCGATCTGCCCGTTATCTCAAAAGATACGGCTTACATGACCGAGGAGGGACGCATAGTGCGCGAGACTGTTACACGTCCCCTTACCGGTGACTTCGACTTCCTCAATACATATATTGTCAATGTCTATCCTGACACTACCGCCTGGATCAACGACTTCGACAATGCCTACAACGAACCTTACACACGCATGTATTTCTCACATGCCGGCTACAACGATTATCCCGTAGTGGGTGTAAGCTGGGAGCAGGCCAATGCTTTCGCCAACTGGCGCACCGACTTCCTGAAACGCTCGCTTGGCAAGGAGGGTATATATATCGAGCCTTACCGACTCCCCACAGAGGCCGAATGGGAATATGCAGCGCGTGCCGGCAACTCGGAGAGCGCATTCCCTTGGGAAGAGACGCTGCCTATGGATGAGCGCGGATGCTTCTATGCCAACTTCAAGCCTCGCGAAGGAGACTTTGTGCGAGACGGTCATGTCATCACTTCGCAGGTAGGCACTTTCAAACCCAATGACTTCGGCCTGTATGATATGGCGGGTAATGTGTCGGAATGGTCTCAAACCGCCTATACCGAGAGTATCGACAAACTTACGTCCGACCTCAACCCCGAGTACCGTTACAATGCAGCCAAGGAAGACCCCTACAAGATGAAGCGCAAGATAGTGCGCGGCGGTAGCTGGAAAGATGCGGCCCGCAATATCCGCTCCGACCTCCGCCAGTGGGAATATCAGAACGAACAGCGCTCATACATCGGCTTCCGTTGCGTACGCTCGCAGATCGGTTTCGCCCGTGGCAACAAGAAGAAGGGGAAATAATAGTAATTAAAAAATACTTTACCGCAAATGGTCAAGATCAGAAAATACGCCAACGGCATAGAACGCTTTCTCCATGGTCAGAAAGGTCAGCGTTTCTTCAACTTTGCATACTCAATAGGTGCAGCCATCGTGATTTGGGGTGCACTATTCAAGATACTTCACCTGCCGGGCGGCAGCACATTGCTCTGCATCGGTATGGGTACTGAGATTGCGATGTTTATCCTCACCGCTTTCGACCGTCCTCCCAAGGAGTACGCGTGGGAAGATGTTTTCCCCGTGCTCGACAGCAAGAACCCCGATGACCGCCCCGACTTCTCAGGCGGTGGAGGTGGTGTCATTGTTAACGGTGGTGCCATTGCAGTCGATTCCGATGCAATAGGCGGCGCTCAGGCAGGTGTGCAGCCTGTAGTGCCGGGTGGAGCAGTCGGAGTTTACGGGCAGGGATATGCTGTCACCGACCCGGCTGTCAATATAGAGGATGCCGAGAGTCTGGCCGACGCATCTCACGCATATCTGGAGCAGATGCAGGGCATTGCTGAGCAGCTCGGACGACTCAATGAGACCACCGAGGCTCTCAACAATGTGACCCAGACACTTCTTGGCTCTTATCAGGCTATCACCCAAAATTCGGAGAATGTCTCCGCCAATTCAAAGGGATATGTGGACCAGATGGAGAGCCTGAACCGCAACATTGCCGGTCTGAACACTATTTACGAGATTCAGCTCAAGAGTATAAGCTCGCAGCTTGAGAGCATAGACCGTGTGAACCGTGGCCTGAAGGATATCCGCGATATGTATGACAAGGCAGCCAACGAATCCTCACGCTATTGCGAGGAGACCGAGAAGATGGCCCGCTATATGAAACAGCTTAATCAGGTGTATGAGAAGATGATCACCGCCATGACCATCAATATGGCCAACCCTATGATGGGTGGTGCGGGGGCAGCTCAGGCTGCATCGGTCAATCCGTTTGACGAATCTTCAAGAAACCAGTAACGCACTTAACGCACTTAACGCACAAGTAAATGGCAGGAGGTGGAAATAATGTGGCGCGTATGTCGCCCCGCCAGAGGATGATTAACCTTATGTATATCGTCCTTACGGCTATGCTGGCCCTGAATGTGTCGAGCGATGTGCTCAACGGTTTCAGCCAGGTGCAGGAGGGCATACACCGCACCAACCTTAATATGTCGGCCCGCAACGAAGTGCAGTTCCAATATCTTGAGGAGCTGTATGGGAGAAATCCGGAGAAGGCCGGCATATGGTATCAGAAAGGTCAGGAGTTGCACAAACGCTCCAACGACCTCTACAATGAAATAGAGAATTTCAAGACTTCGATTGCAAAAGCCGCCGACGGATCTGATGGTGACTATCGCAATATAAAGAATAATGACGACTTGGAAGCCGCTTCGGTGACGATGCTCAATCCCGCCACCAACCGTGGCCGCAAGCTTCGCACTGACCTCGAGGCTTATCGCTCCTATGTGACTTCGCTCATAGCCGACACTGCCAAGAAGGCATCGGTCATTGAGATGCTCTCCACCAAGGTGTCCAATCGCCGTGGCGAAGTTGGCACCGTGAGTTGGGAGGGAAAGATGTTTGACAACATGCCTTCGGTGGCTGCCGTGACCCTGCTCACCAAGCTCCAGAACGATATCCGTCAGGCTGAGTCGGAGGCCATGTCGAGCCTTATAACTAATGTCGATATCGGCGATGTGCGCGTCAACGAACTCAACGCTTACGTAATCCCGAATTCCAATATGATAATACGTGGCGGCAAATATTCTGCCAACATCGTGCTGGCGGCTATTGACACTACTCAGCGCCCCACCGTATATATCAACGGTTCAAAACTCAACAACCCCAACGGACTGTATGAGTTTGTGCCCGGTTCGATTGGCACCCACGATTTCTCAGGTTATATTGAGGTGGCAAGGGGTGATGGTTCCATCGACAAGCGTCCGTTCAAGTCGAGCTATACGGTGATAGAGCCTATGGCCACGATATCGCCCACTATGATGAATGTACTGTATGCCGGCATCGCCAACCCGATCAGCATCTCAGTGCCCGGCGTGCCGATGAATGCAGTCTCGGCTACGATGACCAACGGCACACTGACTCGCAACGGCGACCTCTGGGTGGCTCATCCCGGCAAGGTGGGTTCTGAGGCTGTGATATCAGTCACCGCGCAGATGGAAGGCCGCAGCATGAATGTCGGTTCGATGACGTTCCGTGTACGCAAGCTGCCGGATCCTACCGTATATCTCCCCGTGAAGGATGGCTCGGGCAATACCGTCCACTATAAGGGCTCGCCGAAGCGAATATCGAAAGCTGCACTTATGAGTGCGGAGGGTCTTGGTGCCGCCATCGACGACGATATACTCAATGTAAACTACACGGTGGTGTCGTTCTCTACAGTCTTCGTGGACCAGATGGGCAACTTTATCCCCGAGGTGTCAAACGGCTCGCACTTCTCGCAGCGTCAGAAAGATCAGTTCAAGCGACTCAAGGCCGGCAAAAGCTTCTTCATCTCCAATGTCAAGGCCAAGGGGCCAGACGGCATAACACGCGACATCTCCCCGATGGAGGTGGCACTCAACTAATCAGAATTATCCGATAATATGAAATTATATCGTAAAATACTCATGTTTGCGGCCTTGGCCGCTGTGACGGCTGCCGGTGTCGCGCAGGTCGAAAATAATGCCGGAGGCGTCCGCAAGCGTTCCGACAAGGATAAGAGGGCGCAGAAGTCACAGACCGGTGTCACCGACCGTATGCAGGATTTCTTCACCGCCAAGGAGTCGCACGATGCCGACATGCAATATATGCGCGAGATTTATCGTCAACTCGACCTCACCAAACCTGAAAATACCCCTCTCTATTATCCCGAAGATGTGATCGACGGCCAGAAAAACCTTTTCCGGCTCATGCTCGACCTCGTGGTGAGTGGTGAAGTGCCGGCCTATGAGTATCTTGACGGCCGTGAGGTGTTTACCGATGATTACAAGGTAAAGGTAGGGGAGATGCTCGACCGATTCGGCATTTACGCCGTGCCGGCAAAGGGTTCCACTGAGAAGAATCCGAAGTATCAGATTGAGGAGGCGGATGTGCCTACCAGCCAGGTGCTCAACTATTATATACTTGAGAAATGGGAGTTCGACCGCCGCAGCAACCGCATGAAGACGCGCGTTGTGGCTATCTGCCCGGTGCTCAACCGTATGGGCGACTTCGGCGGTGAGGCGAAGTATCCGATGTTCTGGGTGAAATATGACCAGCTCCGCCCGCATCTGTCGCAGCAATACGTGTTCCTTACCGACGACAACAACCTGCCGCAATACTCGCTCGATGATTATTTCAACCTTGGCATGTATGACGGCGAGATATATAAGACGCGCAACTTGCGTAATCTCTCGATGAACCAGATGTATCCCGACCCCGACGACTTGAAACGGGCGCAAGACAGCATCGACAATCGTCTTCACAACTATGGCAAGGAGATGTGGGTGCCGACGCGAGAGGAATATCTGGCGCAGAGGGAACGTGAGGAAGAGATTGCCAAGGCATTGGCAGCCGGCGACACGATACCCGACCGCACAGTGGTGAGCGACAAGCAGGTGACCGAAACGAAGAAATCGACCCGCAAGTCCACGCGCAAGCGCGGAGCGAAGAAGCCGAAAGTAAGCTCAAGCAAGCCGAAAAGCTCAGGAGCAAACAGCAACGCCGCCAAATCGGTGCGCCGCCGCAAGAAGTAAACAAAGAGTCTTTGGCAACACAGCCAAAGACTCTTTGTTCTTCTAATACGGGGAGAGAGGGGTGCCGGCGACGACCATCAAACCGCGAAGCGAAATTTCCTTTAATTCCTCGATTTCCTCGTGAGATAAAAAAGTGTATTCCTCATATGAGAAATAATGAGTAAACTTCCTGAAGAAAAGAACCCAAGTTTTGGCACAAGGAAAACAAGGAATAAAAGGAAATGAGACTTGCTTTGTGCACTGAAGTTTGCACTTGTTTTTGGTAGTGGCCACCATCTTTCAAAAAGGATTGCGAAAAACACTGTTTTATAACATATGAATAATTTGCGGATGCGTTTTGCAATGTCAAAGCGTGTCCGTTGCTGTTTTGGGCAACTTGTTGTGTTGCAAAATGATAGCTTTTGGTTAAGGCTAAACAAAAACAAAACTACGGTAAAATTGTTAAAAAATTCGTTTAGTACATGACAAAAATTGAAATTCATGCTGTTAAACATCTAAATTTCAAGT
>CAJUIJ010000121.1 GCA_910586175.1 uncultured Muribaculaceae bacterium
GTTTGGCAATGTTATATAGGTATAAGAAATCGTTTCATGATGTTAGGTTAGTTCGAAAAGTATTATGGAAAACACTAAGAAGCGACAAGTCGGGAGACTTGTCGCTTCTGCCGTTTTTCTATGGCTTTAGATAGACCTCGCGACATGTCGCGAACACACCTCCAAAACCGCTATGCAATATCAGGATGCAATACTGCTATGTAATATCCGGATAGCTTAACTACTATGTAATATCAGGATGCAAAACTGCTATGTAATATCCGGATGCAAAACTGCTATGTAGTATCCGGATGGCTTAACTGCTATGCAATATCCGGATGGCTTAACTGCTATGTAATATCCGGATGGCTTAACTTCTATGTAATATCTGGATGCTTAACTGCTATGTAGTTTGCGGATGGCTTAACTTGCGCAAACTGTTGATGCGAAGCCACTGGGAGAGAGGAGCCTCCGGCGACGACCACTAATTATATATGGTCGTCGCCGGAGGCTCCTCCCTCCCGGTGGCTTCGCGACAAAAAATGTCGCTAAGCCTTTTATTCATTATTAATTATTCATTATTCATTATTCATTATTATTGACCTTTAGCGATTCTCCTGCTGAGTGGGCTGTTATCACCGGGGCGTATTGCGACTGTGCCTGTGCCACTCCGAGGGTGTATTCACCATCGCGGTCCACATAGCATTCGTAATTTATCACATGTGTACCTTTAGAGAGGTATGGTATGAAGAGGTTGGTCTGCGCATTGCGCACCTCGCGATAATACCACACGCCGTCGGAGCTTGTGTAGCCGGAAAGCTGGTCGGCAGGTTCGAGACATGCTGCCCTCGGGTCGGTCACTGCCACATAGTCGAGGTTGCGGTCGCAGACTATTGTAAGCGTCACACGCACCTTGTCGCCTTTCTTAAGCAGCTCGGTGGCACTCCTTGCCTCACCATCCTGACTTATGGCATACACACGCTTCTCTATGGAGAGCTGCGGCACAGATGCACTCTTCACTTCAAGTATAGGTGCAACATATGACGACACTACCCCACCCCATGCAGGGCCACTGCCCGACCGCTTCACCTCAAGGTTGGCACCGGAAGCTGCTTTCGGGTCGAGATCTACGGTAAAGGAGCCTGTGACAGAGAGATTGGCCGGCAATGCAACCGGAGCACCGTTAAGGGTCACAACCGGAGCGGCAGAAGAGGCTGTCCATTCGGAGCCCGATGTGAGTATTGCATGAATGGCAGCGGCAGTATAACGAGACTCGCCCCAATTCTGCACTTGCTTGGAGATAACAAGCCACTGGCGCAATTGGTCAACGGCCGGAGCTTCCGGTTCAATCATATCGAATGCTTCGAGCACACGAGCCGTGGCGATAATGTCGCCAACACCTTGACGGGAACCTGACAAGTTGGCAAACCACATACCCTTCTGCTCGCTCACAGAGGCAAACTGACGGAGCGATTCGAGTATGGTGTGAGGACGTTTCGGGTTGCCGTTACGATGCAGGAGCATAGCGGCAGTAGCCTTATCCTTAATATCGAAATCGCGCCAATCGGAAGCGATTTTTCTCAGCGCCACAGCCTCAAGAGGCTTGAACGAAGATGTGGAACCTACATTTTCGAAAGCGCTCTTGTCGTAGAGATATTCGAGCAATTCTCCCACCGGCACATATTCGCGCTTCGACTTATTCCAATCTTTGGCAAACTCATTATCGGCGTAAGCGAAAGCCTTACTTGCCATGCTCTCAGCCCCGGCCGGAAGACAACCCATATTTTTCAAGCCCGACAATATGTGGAGCACATAAGTCGTGATGAAACGGGAAGACTCCATATCCGGGCACCAGCTCCAACCACCGTCAGAAAGCTGCGCATCCCTTATTTCATCGAGCAATCGCGTCACACTCTTGCCGCTCTTGTCGGCATCAGCATAGTCCACGAGGCTCTGCATACGCATCGTCTCCGAGCGTGCATCGTTGACCCAAGGAGTATTGTTGAGCAATACGGTCTTCAACTTCTCGTCGGTTTGCAGACCCGACACAAGAAGCGAATCGGCAGCGAGCTGCTTAACGCCGTCAATCAACTGCGGGTACTTGCTGAAAAGCGAATTTGCCACAGCATTGCCGAAGAGCGCATAAGCCTTCGACATTATGCTCACCGACTCCGGTTCGAGCATGCCGGGAAGAGCCTTGACACATTCCCACACCGGATTGTCACAATAAGATAGCGTCACGCTTGCATCCTTATCATAACGGGGTAGCTTGACTCCAAACGAGTCAGCACCCGGAGCGATATAGAAAGTCTCCGATTCCACTACAGGCTGACTCGAAGGCAACACCGGCACCACGGTCTGCTCACCATCGGAGCAATCAGCTGCACGGGCTATGACACGCACGGTCACTGCATTTACATTTGCAGGAACATCAAACATCGCACTGACAGACTTGGAGGCTGAGGCCTGAAGATCTGTTACGTCAAACTTCTGCTCTGCGAGAACACTCCCTGTAGCAGCATCACTTATCAAAATGCTGCATTCTGACGACATTGCCTCGCCGGTATTATTGAACACCGTAGCGGCTACAGAGACCTTATCGCCGGTGCGCATGAATCTCGGGGCATTCATCTGCACCATGAGCTTCTTGGCAGACTTCGAATCGAGAGTCAGCACGGTGCCCCGCATCTGCGGAGTGTAACCGAGCACCTGGAGCTGCCAAGTGCCGACAAACTCCGGCGCGGTGAAATCGAGAGAGCAAAGGCCGTCGGCATCAGTAGAGAGCGTAGGCATGAAGAATGCTATCGGGCATTCCACCTGACGCATCGTCACATCGGCGGAGGCACCATTATCTTGTTCCGAGCCTGCACCTGCCTCTGTTGCGACTGCACCTGTCGAATAAACCTTATCGGATGAGTCATAAACCTCATTCTCCACTTCGTCTGCCGACACGGACTCTTGCACTGCCATAAACTTATCGCTTTCGGGAGCAGCCGCCTTCATCAACTGATTTGAGCCTCTTATCCTCATGCTTGTCGGCATGATACTCGTCAATTCCTCTACCATCCTGCCGGCATAGAGAGAATAGCCATACTGGTTCCATGTGGGCGTGCGGAAAGTGTATTCGGGATAGCGATGGCTTGTGCGACCGAAATAACCTCCGTTGCCGGTTTGCCATATATTGTCGAAATTAACGCTCGACACCGGTGAGCGATACAGACTGCCATAAGGATTGAACGACCAGCTGAAAGGCGCGATATCGTTGAGAGCCTTATTGGTCATGACTGCAATCACCGGAATTCCGCCTGAGGGAACACCCTCTTGCGAGAATCGGAACTTCCAGGACTGCTCAGCTCCGGGAGTTATATCACTGCGGAAGGTGTGCTGTTCCACATTGAGCTTCACAGACTGCTCGTAAGGAATTATCACCACACGTGTCTGCTTAATATCGAGGTTGCGCATACCGTTCAGTTCGACGAAGGTCTGGAGATTATCAGCCGGCACTTCCACCGGAATCTCCACTATACCGTCAGAGACACGCACCCACTCGCTCTTTACAGGTTTCTTGTTAGTGCAGATGGTAGCGAGTATCCAACTGTCGTCGAAGCTCGAACCGACCTTCACCTTTACAGACTTGGCACCCTTGGGGGCGACAATACGTGTCACCGGCACCCAAAGCGGAGTGCTGACAGGGGGCTTGACGTCAGAGTTGCGCCAGAGTGTCAACGAATCGGTCACCACCTTACAATCGGGAGAATCCTTGAAATCGGGAGTAACAGAGAAGCTCAGCGCATAACGACCCGACTTGACACCTGCGAGCGAAAGATTGAGTTCGGGAGTTTCAAACTCACCCTGTGCCACTACACCCCGAGCGTCGGAGAGACGATAATAAAGCGTCTTCTTGACGGGATGGTCAGCGAGGTCACGCACGGTGACATTGAACTTATTGGCAGAATCATTTACCTCTACACAGTCGGGAACTGATGCAAGAATCGTGAGACCCTCACCGAGCGAGAACCTCAGAGGGGCGGCCTGCTGCGATTCGCCGGCCGGATTCGTCACGACTACCTTAAGTTCATAACTGCCACGTGCGAAAGATGTGCCGACAAGGCCGTCAGTAGGAAGTGAAATGGTGAAAGATCCGTCGGCTGCCGTCACGGTCTCGCCACCGTAAGAGGCATCGGATGAAATACCGAAACGCCACAACGGCACACTGCTGACAGCATAAGCCACTTTGCCACCTGCCACAGGCATTCCGGCGTAAGTCATCGCCACGCCATTGAACTTCAACACATCGCCAGCCTTGAACGAAGTGTCGGCAGACTCGATTGTGGAGAAGAATGTCGGCGACTTGTAGTCGGCCACCTCTACGGGTTCGCCGGTGAGCCATCCGCGATCATTCTTATCAGCAGTTTTTGATACGCGCAAGCCCCAGGTGCCAAGCAATCCTGACTCGGGTATTGTAAAGGAAGCGTTGCAGCGTCCGAGTTTGTCGGTCACGAGTTCCTTGCTCTCCACCTCACGGCCGTTGGCATCTACAAAAGATACTGTAAGCTTACGGTCGGCAGCCATATCGAGCACACAATCCTTCTCCGTATAAGCCACTATGGAGAACTGCACCTCCTGTCCGGGACGGTACACCGGCAAATCTTTCAGCAACTGCACGCATAGATTCTCATTATCGGCATTCTTATATTCATACGACTTATAAATTGTGCCGGTGAGGAAACTGTTTCCGCTCCTTACAATAAAGTCATAATTACCGTTGACTACTGAGACCTTGCCATCGGCATCGGAGGTTCTCACGAAAGTGGAGCCACCGGAGTTGTTGCGGGTGGGAGTAAAGGTTACCTTCGCTCCGGCCACAGGCTTCTGGTTGACGGCTGATACCACATAGAGGTCAGGAGCCTCCCCTTGCTCTTTATAAACTTTCAACACCGAGAGGTCGCTCACCAAGGCCAACGAGACGGAATTGGTCTTACTGGAGGTAAGGAATCCTGAAGCCTTGGGCGAAGCAGATGGTACAATTGCATAAAGACCGGAGGGGAGGGCCGGTATATTGACCAACGAGTCAAAAGCATCGGGCGATGCATTGTTGACTTTCACATGCACCGCGTGCAGAGGAGCGCCGGAAGCTGCGAGGTCGGTATATTTCACCCTGCGCGAACGGTCTGTGCCATTCACCTTATAGACGAGCAGATAGAAATCATATACGTTAGCACCGCTCACCGAGGCCTGTATAGGTGTGTTCGGCAGGAGTTGCGATTGGTAATTCACATTGACGCGCTTGGAGAGCAAATCATCGATGGCGGCACTCACCTCCCCTATCTGCGGTGCATTGGGAAACTTGTCGCGATAAGCCGTTAGCATATCATACTTGCGACGCGCCACTGCATTGCGGTCGCTATCCTTTTCGGCGGTAAGCGAATTGCAATAATCCACCAAGAAGGCTGCGCCCCAGGGTGTATTGCCGAACTTATTCATGCACCTCTCAAGATAATCCTTGCGCTCGTCACCTGAATAGCATTGCAGACGCAGATTGGATAGATATGCCTCAATCAGCTTGTCGGCATCGAAGCCATGACGGCCTAAGGCACGGTCGAGCAGTTCGATGCGGAGCATGGCCGGACGCACCGAGGGTGATACAGCAGCCGGATAATTGCCGAATGGTATTATATCGCTCGAGCCATTGGCAAAAGTGCGGAGCAGATTGTCGGCTCGCACAGCCATGAAATCATATACCGAAAAACCGGCCTTCACCGCATCAGCGGCATCCTTGAGTATCGGCTCAATCTTGGAGAGCGGCACTGCGGCAAGTCTGTCGGCATCTGCCATGGCGCGGCTCACGAGAGTGCATACCGTCTCAGAGACCTGGTCGCGGCTCCATTCGAGCACATTGGCAGGTTTGGGGTCGAGAGGGAGTACACGCTTGTTGAACTTCCAGGCATTAGCCGAATAGATGTCGCGATAGAGCGTGGCCTCGAGCATCAGCGCGAGCGAATTGTAGGGGGCCTCGAGCACGTTGGCCAGTGAGTCAAATCGAGCCAACGAAGCCTTGTAAGAATCTCCGTCGATCAGACCGGAAGCCACGTCAAGCTGTATTGCAGCTTGCAATGCCGTCAAGCCATCTTTGTTTTTCATAGCGTCGTCGAGTTTAGCGGCGGCATTCTTCTCCACCGTTTTCGGAAACGCGAAATCGGGAGAGGCGAAACTGTTGACGGGAGGGGCAGACTTCTTTTGGGCACCCCATGCCGGCAGAGCCAACAGGCAGAGTGCCAAACAAAAAAAGGAAGTCAGCAACTTCCCTTTGTTAATAGATTTAACCATAATATATTATTTGGATATTATCGTACCGGATTTTATCGATTTGCTTTCTTTCGGTCATGGCGATGCGTGAAGCGCATCTGCTGCATCTTGGCCCGCCATTTCTTCTCAGCCTCCTTCAGCTGGTAGAGCTGCTTCGGACTTAGAATCTTGCCCAACTTATCATCATACTTCTTCTCAATGGCGGCATCTTTTTCCTTGGCCGAGGTCAAGGCATTGGTAACCGATTCATATTCCTGCTCCGAAGCCTTGCCATCTTTCAGTCGTTTCTCAAGGTTGCGCGTCTCATGAAACACCTTGCCGCGCTCATCCATCATGGCCTTGTAAGTATCGAAAAAGGCCTTCTGCTGATCCTCCTTGAGATCTATCTCCTGAGCGAGAAACTTCAAGTGAAACTCACGCATTTCCTTGCGCATCTCACTGCGGCTCTTGCCTTTATTTTTCTGAGCGAATGCCGGCGACACCGAAGTCACCATAATAATGAGGAGAGATACAAAATACTTGAAAATTATGCGTGTGTTCATACATTTATATTTTCATAAGCAGGCTCGAGCGCTTGGCCGAAATCCTCCTCAAAATCCTGGAAATTGTCATACATACCGCTGACTTCATCAATAAGCTGTTCGTCAGACTCATGATCAAACGTAAGATAAACATCAGTCATCTCGGGGTCGCTCATCAGCAGGGCGAGCTGTTCGGGTGGATTATCGAGGTTGACACCCCCCACATTTGAAGAGACATGATGAAACATCTGCATCATGCACCATATGCCGGCAAACATAGCAGCGAGGTATACATATGGTTTGACCCTCTGCCACTTGCTGAGCTTTATAGGCTTCGGTTTCTCCGGATATTCGGGAAGCTTTGATGATATTTCAATTCGGACAGACTCGAAATAACCTTCCGGTACAGTCCAAGGTCCTTTGCGGCCGAACCGTTCTACGAGTTTATCTTCTTCTTTCATCTGCGTTTCAGTTTTATTTTATTGACATTGCTTAGGGTGTAAAGTTTAACGTCGGGGTCATAATATCGGTAAAAAATTGTATCGGCTTATGGCCATCTTCTCTCTTATGGCTATCTTCCTTCTCTCTTATGGTCGTCGGTGGCGCCTCCTCCTCCCCAGTGCGCGACGTTGCATTGCGAACTGGGGGTAGGAGGCGCCGACGACGACAAAATGAGTTAACGGTTATAACAAAAAAGGGGGTCAATGTAAAAATGCGGTTGTTAA
>CAJUIJ010000122.1 GCA_910586175.1 uncultured Muribaculaceae bacterium
ACTGGTTCGTCCAGTTCGACTTCCCCGACGAGAACGGCAAGCCGTACAAGTCGAGCGGCGGCAAGATGGTTTGGAACGATGAATTACGACGGGAGGTACCCCAAAAGTGGACAGCAAAATCACTCGTTGATATTGCTGTGTTTACTAATGGATTGGCCTGCCAAAAATTCCGGCCAATGAATGAGGCGGACAAATTACCTGTTGTAAAGATTCGCGAGATGAGAGATGGATTCTCGTCTGATACAGAATTTGTCAAATCTGATATTCCAGAATCTGTAAAAGTATTCAATGGCGATGTGTTATTCTCCTGGTCAGCATCGTTAGAAATCTTATTATGGGCTTATGGAAATGGGGGACTGAACCAACATATATTCAAAGTAACTTCTAAAAACAACTATCCTCGTAGTTTTTATTATTTCGAGATATTACGTTATATTGATGTGTTCAAGCGAATAGCCGAATCTCGTAAAACTACAATGGGACATATTACGCAAGACCATTTAGCTCAAAGTAGAATAGCTGTACCGCAAGATCTGCGGGTATTACAATCGTTTGATAACCAAATGAAACCAATTATGGATTCATTAGTCAAGAGTCAAGAGCAGATTTGTTCATTACAGCGTCAACGTGATGAGTTGCTGCCGTTGCTAATGAACGGTCAGGTATCGGTCATGCCGACATAGGTAAATTGCGATTTAGATATCGAGGCTAAACGTTAATACTCAACGTTAACTCAACGTTAATAAAATATAAAGTTTTGCGGATTGCTGAGATTTGACTAAATTTGCAGTCGCATTTGTGTGAATCAGTAACTCATATGGCTTCGCATAAATTCACAAAACGACATAAAGAACGCATAAAGAACCATCCTTGAGGAGGTTTACACTATATATTATCGCGGCGGTTATACTCTTGACCGCATGGTCGCAGCGCATTTTGCCCGAGGCAACCTTCAATCAGACGCCGACCACATCCGACACCGTAGCAGACCAATCTGCGGCGGTGCCAATTGATGTGCGCCATGTAGAGACCGATGAAATTATATTCACATCATCGGCCGACACATTGGTAAGCGAAGCAACCGGACGCGACTCAATAACCTCTGACACGACACGCTCGCTTATCTCACGCATTGACCGCAGCAAAGTGGACCTTGAGTCCACCGTAAACTTCTCAGCCAAAGACTCCATGGTGCTCCAAGGACTCAACAACGCCTACCTATATGGCGACGGCACAGTGGAATATCAAGACTTCAAGCTTAACTCAGCAGAGATACGCATGGAGATGGACAGCAGCACCGTCTACGCTGCCGGCATGCCCGACAGCACCGGCACAATCGAAGGCCAGCCCATATTTAAAGACAAGGGAGGCACCTACGAATCGGAGACGATGAAATATAACTTCAAGACCGAACGCGGCTACATCACAGGCGTCATAACAGAGCAGGATGACGGATTTCTGCAAGGAGGACGAGCCAAGCGGATGGAAGATGGCTCATTTTATGTGGAAGATGGCAAATACACCACTTGCGACGACCATGAACATCCACACTTCTACTTCCAGCTCACGCGCGCCAAAGTGCGTCCCGACAAAGATGTCGTGACCGGCCCTGCCTACATGGTGCTCGCTGATGTGCCACTGCCGCTCGCACTCCCTTTCGGCTATTTCCCATTCTCCAAGAAATATAGTTCAGGCATAATATTTCCCTCACTGGGTGAGGATTACAACCAAGGCTTCTACCTGCGCGACGGCGGATACTACTTCGCCATAAACGACAACATTGATCTCGCGCTCACCGGCGAAATATACACCAAAGGCTCATGGGGAGTGAGGGCAAGGTCTAACTATGTGAAGCGTTACAAATACAGAGGCAACTTCGACATATCGTTTCTCAACACAGTATATGGCGACAAAGGGCTTCCCGACTACCAGCGCATGCGCAACTTCCAGGTGATATGGAGCCACTCACAAGATGCCAAGGCAAACCCTAATCTAAGTTTCTCTGCATCAGTCAACTTCGCCACCACCGGCTACTCGCGCAACGACCTCAACTCATATTACAACTCCTCGTTTACCGAAAACACCAAGTCGAGTACCGTCAACATGACCTATCGCTTCCCCAACTCCAAGTGGAGCGTATCGGCCACAGCCAACATATCGCAGCGCACACAAGACTCCACGCTGGCCGTATCATTTCCCAACCTTACGGTCACCATGTCGCAGGCCGCACCCTTCAAGCGCAAGCGCGCAATCGGAGGCGAACGATGGTATGAAAAAATAAAGCTATCATATTCCGGGCGATTCCAGAACTCACTGACATCCAACCAAGACCAATTTTTCAAGAAAAACATCATAAAAGACTGGCGCAACGGCATGCAGCACAGCGTGCCAATATCAGCCACCTTCTCCCTCTTCAAATATATCAACGTGTCGCCATCGGTCTCGATGAACGACCGCATGTACACATCAAAGGTAAAACGCCAATGGGACACCCAGGCTTCACGTGAGGTGTGCGACACCACCTATGGCTTCTACAACATCTTCGACTTCAACGTGTCGCTCGGCTTCGACACCAAGATATACGGATTCTGGAAACCACTGAAATTCCTAGGCGATAAAGTGCAGATGATACGCCACGTGCTCACGCCCACCGTGTCAGTGGGATGGAGTCCGGACTTCGGCAAGGCCGGATGGGGATATTACGGCCATTACAACTACGTGGACCAGGCCGGCAACACCCAGCGCCGCGACTACTCCTACTTCCAGCACGGACTCTTCGGTGTGCCCGGACGCGGCAAGAGCGGCATAGTGAGCCTAAACTTAGCCAACAATCTCGAAATGAAGGTGAAGAGCGACAAAGACTCCACCGGAGTCAAGAAGATATCGCTGATCGAGAACCTGAGCCTCAGCGAAAGCTACAACTTCGCTGCCGACTCACTGCGGCTCAGCCCCATGCAGGCCAACATCATGCTCCGACTGGTAAAAAACTTCAACCTCAACCTCAACACCACCTGGGACCCATACATATACAAACTGAACTCATCGGGCACCCCGGTGCAAGTGAACCGCCTGCGCATCCGCGAAGGCAAGGGGCTCTACAAGCTCTCATCGTTCAGCACAAGCTTCTCCTATACGTTCAACAACGACACATTCAAGCGCAAGAAACAGCCCAACAATGCAGGCCGCGACAACACCGACGACGACTGGGATGAAGACACCGAGCACGAAAGCTTCGCCGACATGGCCTCAAAGAAGCGCGAGCGCAAAAAAGGGGGCAACAGCGACGAGACAAGCGACTCCGATGGCTACGCCAAATGGGAAGTGCCATGGAGCCTATCAATCAACTACTCCGTGAACTACGGATATGGAGAATTTGACTACGACCGCATGGAATACAAAGGGCGCTGGAACCAGAACCTCAGTTTCAACGGCAACATCCGTCCCACAAAAAACTGGAACTTCTCATTCTCGGCCAGCTACGATTTCAATCTGCACAAACTGGCCTACATGAATTGCAGCATAAGCCGCGACATACACTGCTTCACCATGACCGCATCGTTTGTGCCGGTGGGACCTTACAAGTCATACAACTTCCACATAGCCGTGAAGTCATCGCTGCTCAAAGACCTCAAATATGACCAGCGTTCGCGCGCTGCAAACGGAGTGAAATGGTATTGACACCATATTTCACCACAAGATTCTTAAGAGCGTGATGTATAATAAGCCATGTAGCTTGCATGATAATCACATGATATTTTGCAAGCGTTAGATTTGAAGATTCAAAAAAAAATTGTAATTTTGTGAAAAATTGGTGATATGGCAGACCCTCTGCTTGAAAAAATACTCCGACTTCAGCGTCACATCTCTACGCTGCAAGAAGCCAACCGCAAGCTCACGGAGCGCAATAAGGAGATTGAGGCAGACAACAGGGAGCTGCGCCTGAAAGCAGACGAAGCCGCCCAGCGGCTCCATGAGTCCCGGCTCAACGAGGAGTTTCTCCGCATGTCGCACCGGCTGGCATCCAGTCCCGACACGATCATAGAGACCCGCAGGCATATCGCCCGATTGATTCGCAACATCGACCGTTGCCTTGAAATGCTCAAGGAGTGAGCGTGACATACAGCCTACACACTCCCTGCCATAAAAAACACAAGGTATGAGCGATACGAGAAAGATAAAGATGCACCTCGACATAGGCGATCACGAGATTACGGTGCAAGTCCCCCCCGACCGCCACGACTTCATCCGCGACGTGGAGAAAAACGTCAACGGACTCTACTCGAAATGGCGCAAGGAGTTTCCTGACAAGACCAACGCCGAAGTACTCGCCATGGTGACATATCAGTACGCTTCCTTCTACAACACATATAAGGAACGCTACGAACAAGCATTGGCAAAGGCCGAAGAATGCCTCGAAATGTTTCGCGAAGACGAGACAACTGAATAATCTTTCACGTAAATAGACACTATGTTGCGAACCGTCAACTCCCGGTGGAGATGATGGCCGCTTTCGTGTTGCCATATGGCAATGACAGAATAGAATTTAGTCATCATGACATAATGAAAAAAAGAAAATAATAACCAACATAAAAAACTTAAAAATACACAACTAAACACCATGACATCAGCAATATGGATCATAATAGCGGTGGTGGCTCTCGCAGCGGGATATCTCGCGGCGATGGCAGTTAGCAAGAAGAACGCCACGTCGAGTGCCAACCGCATCATCGAGGAGGGCCGACGCGAGGCCGAGATGATCAAGGAGTCCAAACTCCTCAAAGCTAAAGAAGAGGAGATGAAGATCATCGGCGAAGCAGAGCGTGCCGCCAACCAGCGGATGCAGAAAGCCCAGACCACCGAGGCTAAACTCAAGCAACGCGAGATGCAGCTCAACCAGCAGCAGAACGAGCAGCAGCGACGCAAGAAAGAACTCGAGAACCTGAAATCAAATCTCGACAATCGTGAAAACCTGCTCACCACACGCTCTGCCGAGGTGGAGCAGATGCACCGCGAAGCCCAGGAAGAACTGACCAAGATTTCCGGACTTTCAGCCGAAGAAGCCAAGGAGAAACTTGTGGAAAGCCTGAAGGATGAGGCCAAGACAGCCGCCGCGAGCTACATAAACGACATTATGGACGATGCCAAGATGACAGCTACCAAAGAGGCAAAGCGCATCGTGATACAGTCGATACAGCGAGTGGCTACAGAGACAGCCGTAGAGAACTCAGTGACGGTATTCCACATTGACAACGACGAGATAAAAGGCCGTATCATAGGCCGTGAGGGTAGAAACATACGCGCCCTCGAAGCAGCGACCGGCATAGAGATTATAGTGGACGACACGCCCGAAGCCATAGTGCTCTCCGGTTTCGACCCAGTGCGTCGCGAGATAGCGCGTCTCGCACTGCACCAGCTTGTCACAGACGGCCGCATTCATCCCGCCCGCATCGAAGAGGTAGTGGCCAAGGTGCGCAAGCAAGTGGAAGAGGAAATAATCGAGACCGGCAAGCGCACGACCATCGACCTCGGCATACATGGCCTTCACCCTGAGCTTATCCGCATGGTGGGTAAGATGAAATATCGTTCGAGCTACGGTCAGAATCTGCTTCAGCACTCACGCGAGACAGCTAACCTCTGTGCCGTCATGGCCTCCGAACTCGGGCTGAACCCCAAGAAGGCACGCCGCGCCGGCTTGCTTCATGACATAGGCAAGGTGCCTGATGACGAGCCCGAATTGCCGCACGCACTCCTCGGCATGAAACTCGCTGAGAAATTCAAGGAAAAACCGGATATCTGCAACGCCATCGGCGCACACCACGATGAAGTGGAACAGACTTCCCTCCTTGCACCCATCGTGCAGGTGTGTGACGCCATCTCAGGCGCACGCCCGGGCGCACGCCGCGAGATTGTGGAGGCATATATCAAACGACTCAACGACCTTGAGCAGCTCGCTCTCTCATATCCGGGCGTGCTCAAGACATATGCCATCCAGGCAGGACGTGAACTCCGCGTTATAGTAGGCGCCGACAAGATCAGCGATGAAGAGACCGAGAAACTCTCTACAGAGATTGCCAAGAAAATCCAGGACGAGCTCACATATCCGGGCCAGGTGAAAATCACAGTTATCCGCGAGACCCGCTCCATCAGCTTCGCCAAGTGACGACACATAAATGACGACACATAAAGAAGTGACATGGACATAGACAAGAAAAGATATTGCTCTTCAGGCGGGTGCCCGCGTGGCAAGATGTATGCCAGCAACTGGCTCGACGGCATCTCAGACGGCTCTGACTATGACACCGTGGAGGTGACGTTCAAGAACACGCGCAACGGATTCTACAGCAACCCGGATCATCTTGAGCTGCACATAGGCGACATTGTGGCCGTTGAGGGAAATCCCGGCCATGATATAGGCCGGGTGAGCATGGTAGGCAAGCTCGTCAAGCTCCAGATGCGCAAGCATGGCGTCAAAGACGATGCCGTGCTCAAGAGCGTGTTTCGTCACGCCACCCAGGCTGACATAGAGAAATTCGAGGAGGCACGCTCGCGCGAGCACAGCACCATGATAAAGTCGCGCAAGATAGCCGAAGACCTTGAACTCAACATGAAAATCGGCGATGTGGAATACCAAGGCGACGGCGCCAAGGCTATATTTTACTACATAGCCGACGAACGCGTGGACTTCCGCAAGCTGATACGCATATTGGCAGACACGTTCAAGATCCGCGTGGAAATGAAACAGATCGGCGCACGCCAGGAAGCCGGCCGCATAGGTGGCATCGGCCCCTGCGGACGCCCCCTCTGCTGCTCATCGTGGATGACTCACTTTGTCTCCGTAGGCACAGGAGCGGCACGCGTGCAAGACCTTTCGATGAACCCCCAGAAACTTGCCGGTCAGTGCGCAAAACTGAAATGCTGCCTCAACTTCGAGACCGACACCTACGCCGAGGCCATAAAGAAACTCCCCGGCAAGGATGTCGTGCTACAGACACTCGACACCGACTACTTCCTGTTCAAGCAAGATATTCTGGCCGGAACCCTCACCTACTCCACCGACAAGCGAATCCCGGCCAATCTCGTCACCATAACCTCCCAACGCGCCTTCGAAATCATAGAGCTTAACCGCAAGGGAGAAAAAGTGGACAACTTGCTGCCCGAAGAAGAGGTTAAGGAAGCCGAAAAACCGAAGACACTCGACCTGGCCGAACAAGAGAGTATAACGCGCTTTGACAAGTCTAAACGTAAGAAAAAGAAAAAAGGCACCGAAAACAAAGACCGCCAACCCAAACAGCAACAGCCGAAACAACAGCCGAAGCAACAGCAACCTCAAAAGCAGCAACCGAAGCAGCAGCAAGGTAGACACAACGGTCAGCAGCCACACCCCCGCAACAGGCAAGGCAACCAGCGCCGCAAGGGTTCGGTCTCCGCAACCGACAAACCACAAAAGGAGAACTCTTAGAGTGTGTTTGAATTTAAATGTTTTTATCACAAAGAGGAAATTTTGAGTGATTTTCGCGAGTTGAAGAAGGA
>CAJUIJ010000123.1 GCA_910586175.1 uncultured Muribaculaceae bacterium
TGCTCTGCCTGACGGTGGTCGTCGGCTTCGCTGCTCCCGGCTGGGCCAAGACAGTGTATTGGGACAACTCCGAAGCCAACTGGAGCTCGGTGTACGCTTATCTGTTCGATGACACTACGAACAATAAGTTTGTTGGCCCGCTGTCTACTGTTACCATCAGTAACAAAACCTTCTACTCAGTGGATGCTGAGAGCTATGCCAATATCATATTCGCGAGTGCAAACGATTGGAAGGGTTCACAGACAGAAGACTTGGTGGCAACTGACGGCAGCGTCTACAGCAATGACAACATTAAGGGTTCCAACAAGAAAGATGCTTGCGGTGCTGTGGTCGACGGAAAATTCGTTCCCGCCGGTGGCGAAGTAACCACCTACCAATACGACTACTACTTCAAGCGTAGCCGTGACTGGAATAATCCCGAAAAGCTCGTGTTCACTGGCCGTAAGGCTACTCTCACCCGCGACATGAACGCCAGCGGTCAGTTCGGTATCTCGGTATGCACAAAAGACACTAAAAACCAGATCACAAACGGTTGGTATGCCAAGGGTGATACGGAAGTAGTGGAAGCCGGAACTCATACATATCCTCTTGTAAACAGTGGTACCCAAAATTTCAGACTCCCCGACAAGGGTGGTAACTACACATTCGTAATCACCCTCGACGATAATGACCTCCCCAAGGAGATTACTATCACCACTCCCGAAATCGCAGAAGTGTTTCCCGATATTTATATCGGCGGTTCATGGATGTCAGGCCAGACCGCAGACTTGAAGGCCAAGACCGAAATGATAGCATATCGCAGTGAGAAGTATAATGAATATGTTGTAAAAACATCCAAAGACAACGAAAAATTCCGCTTCTATTCAAAAAGTGCCACTGACGGGCTCGGAAACTGGATGGGTAGCAATGGCAGTGACTATACTTTCTCTGATACCGATCTTGAAGGCTCAAATGTAATTTCAACCATAGGCTCTGACAAAACTTACGTTCTTCCTAAGGCCGGTATATATAAAATCCGTGTGTCGGACTATAATAAAGATAAGACTGTGAAGTTCACAATCTCTTACACTGCACCTGAAAAACACCTCTATCTCGGAGCAACTTTCAAGGGCAACATCGAGGATCCGAACTTCCAACTCGACAAAGGTAAACAATTCAACAAGGTGCGTTTCACCAAGTATGGCAATGATGGCACAGTTGAGTTCCGTTTTGCAAACGAGTTCAACCGCAACAACTGGATTGGACCTTCTTCCAATCAAACTGTCACTCTTGATAAAACCAACGCAACCGGAACTTTCACTACAAGCGCAAGCTTCAGCCTGCAAGTATACAAGGTGGCGACCAACGGCGTGTACGAGCTCGAAGTGTTGAGCTGGAACGACTTTGAGGTGAAGTTCAAACTCAACTTTATTGAAGAAGTTGAGGAGGGTACTCCCTACTATTTCGTAGGCGATATGAATGACTGGTACTCACTTGAGTTTGAGGACCCGAATGCCGAAACGAGCGTCAACATGGGTAAGTTCATGACCGAGCGCGACGCATGGAGATTCCGCAAGGTGAAAGCTACTGACGAAAACTTGCCTGAGGGCGTCGACACTGACTGGTATGTGTTCGACAGATTCCCCGACAACCAGCTTTCAGGTCAGTTCCAGATCACCAGCGGTGGCACAAATATCTGGAAGGCCGCTGAGGTATACGGACACGGCACTGCCTTGAACAGTGACAATCTCTTTGAAACCGGTCACGGACCCATTCAAAATTATCATAAGCAGCGCGTTACTGATGAGATGATAATAGATGGAATCAAGTTCTCGACTAAAGGTTTCGGCATCCAGAAACGAGACGGAGAAGGTTCATTCCCTAACTTCCATATGGAGTGTAACGCAGTGGCTGATGCCAAGATCTACTTCAAGCCCATATACAAGGAGGGCGATAAGGCAGATATGATAATCACCGGCCGTCCCCGTCACTTCTTCGTGTTCTATGCCAATACAAAGAACGAACTTGGTGATGATACCATATTTGCAAAGATCAACACCGGTAAGCCCAACACCAACAACTACTTCCTTCCCGGCATCAGGTTTAATGGCCAGCGCATCCCCTTCTACACAGAAGGCACATGCGGCAACGAGGCTAATGAGCATCACATGTACTCCGACGAGGGTATCGAACTCAATGAGGTGAAGAAGTTCAAGTTGAATGAACATGGCAGTGAGGCAGAAATACTTGAATGCTTTAAGAAGCTCGGAGTTGATGATGTGATCGCAGATGAAGTCATCAATAACGGTAAACTTCCCAACGGTCGCCTTGTAGACTCTTTCGAACATCTCTACGTAGCCCGTATTCCTGCCGGCTTCGAGAACCCCGCAGGTTGGAAATACACCCTCTCGCTCCCCAAGGCACTCAGTAGCGACGACCGCGAGAAGCCTGTGGCAATCGCTTGCAACCACATCTACTTCATGCCCACCATCAACGGTGTGAGCGTGCATGTCAACGATGACAACTTCATGACCGACAAATACTATGTGGAAGATGAGGATGGTAACAAGACTACCATGGATCAATTTGATGTGCTGTATTACTACCGCGTCTACTACTCGAAGCCTACGGAAGATGGCAACAGGTATGAAATCAAGGTAGTGGACCACAGACCCGGTAACGTCATCTATGATGAGTACACCGCATACAGGTCCGGTATCGATACCCGTAAGCCGACCCTCCAGGAGACAGGCCGTAAGCTCGAGTTTGGTTGGAAGCAGCTCAACGCACACGCTTCTCCAGAGATGGTAAATGCCACTATCACTCAGGATCAGTGGGATAAAGGTGAAAAGGGCTGGGTTGTTACCGAGGGTAACCTCTCCAACATTCAGGATGAAGAGAGCAAATGGCACATCTGCTGGGTGGAGAGCACAGACCGTCTCCGTCGTCAGCGCATCCCTAAAGAGCTCAGCAACGCCTACATTCAGATCCTCGCTTGCTACTTCAAGAAGCAAGACAACGCAGAAAGTCCGACCAACCGTGCACTCAGGAGTGCAGCGCTTGCAGCTGAAGTGCCGACAATCGAGACAAAAACGGAATATCTGATGCCCGAAGCGCTCAAGAATGCAGACCATGTCAGCATCGAGCCGGGTGAACTTTCGTTCGACAACGACATCTACCACCACCCGCTTCAGGGTAGCCACCTCTACTATGTGCTCGACAACAATGCTGCCGTATGGACAGGCATCGAGAGCATAGAGGATGACTTCATTGAGAACACAGTGGAAGGTGACGTCAACGCAGCTCCTGTATACTACAACCTCCAGGGTGTGCGCGTGGCAGAACCCACCAAGGGCATCTTCATCGAGGTGCGCGGCAACAAGAGCCGTAAGGTAGCATATTGATAATTACCTACATCTTATATTCGGAGTGGGCATGGCTCGAAAGCCATGCCTACTTTTTGTTTTATAGAAATTATTTACTAACTTTGCACGAGAATCAAATCAATCGATTGCAAAAGAAGTTGTTTAAACAACTTCAAAGTTTGAATATCTAAAACTAAACAAAATAATGGAAGGCTGTGAAAGCCAGTCCCAAATCACAAAAAAAGGCTACAGCAGAGATGCCGGAGCCGCTCCCGTAAAACTATTTACTATGGAAGAATCCAAGAAACCGAAACGTCCGCGCATCAGCAATGCCGGAATGGGTATGCCTATGGAAGGCACAGATCAGGAAAGCCGTTACAACGCACCTTATTCTCCGCGTCCTTACCAGCCCCGCCAGCAGGGCTACGGACAGCAGCGTCCTTATCAGCAGCGTCAGCAGGGCTACCAGCCCCGCCCTTACTCGCAAAACCGCGACCAGCAGGGCTATGGCCAGCAGGGTGGCTATAACCAGAACCGCAATCAGGGCTACGGCCAGCAGGGTGGCTACGGCCAACCCCGTCAGCAGGGCTATGGCCAGCAGGGTGGTTACAATCAGAATCGCCAGCCCAATTCGTATAACCCCAACCGCCAGCAGGGTGGCTACAACCAGAACCGTCAGCAGGGTGGTTACGGTCAGCCCCGTCAGCAGGGCTACGGTCAGCAGGGTGGCTACGGACAGCCCCGCCAGCAGGGCGGTTACAACCAGAACCGTCAGCAGGGTGGCTATGGCCAGAACCGCCAGCAGGGCGGATATAACCAGAACCGTCAGCAGGGTGGCTATAACCAGAACCGCCAGCAGGGTGGCTACGGTCAGAACCGTATGCAGCAAGGTGGCCGCCCCGGCTTCCAGAAACGCCCCAACCAGGGCCATAACCC
The DNA here is from genome assembly GCA_910586175.1 of uncultured Muribaculaceae bacterium. Lineage (GTDB taxonomy): Bacteria > Bacteroidota > Bacteroidia > Bacteroidales > Muribaculaceae > Lepagella. The sequence goes on from CAJUIJ010000123.1 coordinate 4,281, forward strand.
CAAGTATTCCACCAAGCCCAAGCAGGTAGACTATGTGCTCGAAGATGTAGACCCCAACGCAGAGATGCGCCTCAACAAGTATATGGCCAATGCAGGCATCTGCTCCCGCCGCGAGGCTGATGAATACATCCAGGGCGGCAAGGTGAAGGTCAACGGCGAAGTCGTGACCGAACTCGGCGTGAAGATCGGCCGCAATGATGTGGTGGAATACAACGACAAGGTTGTGACTCCCGAGCGCAAGTGCTACGTGCTCCTCAACAAGCCGAAAGATTGCGTCACCACAAGCGATGACCCCAATGGCCGCACCACCGTGCTCGACATGGTGAAGGGTGCCTGCGAGGAGCGCATATACCCCGTGGGTCGTCTCGACCGCAACACCACAGGTGTGCTCCTGCTCACCAACGACGGTGACCTCGCATCAAAACTCACTCACCCCAAGTTTGTGAAGAAGAAAATATATCAGGTGTGGACCAACAAGGATATCGCCGAAGAGGATATGCAGCGCATTGCTGACGGCATAGAACTCGAGGATGGCGAGATACATGCCGATGCAATCTCATATGTGGGCGACGAGCGCAACCAGGCCGGCATCGAGATTCATAGTGGCCGCAACCGCATAGTGCGCCGCATATTCGAGCACCTCGGTTATCGCGTGGTGAAGCTCGACCGCGTATATTTCGCCGGTCTCACCAAGAAGAACCTCCCCCGTGGACGTTGGCGTTACCTCTCGCAAGATGAGGTCAACTTCCTCCGCATGGGTGCGTTCGAATAAATTTTCATGAGGGTGTATCTAATTTAGATGCACCCTCATATAAAAGACCAATCATAATGGAAAAAATCAAAAGATTGACAATCAAGGAGCTGCTTCGTAGCGCCGAGTCTATGGTCAACACACGCGTTGACGTGAAGGGCTGGGTGCGCTCGCGTCGCGGCAACAAATATGTGCAGTTCGTGGCCCTCAACGACGGCTCGACCATCAAGAACCTCCAGATTGTGTTTGACCTCGCGAAGTTTAGCGAGGATGACCTCAAGGCTGTCACCACCGGTTCAAGCATCCACGTGCAGGGCATGCTCGTGGCCTCGCAGGGCAAAGGTCAGACAGTGGAGGTGCAGGCTGAGGAGTTCGAACTTTACGGCACTGCCCCGGTGGAGTCTTATCCGCTGCAGAAGAAAGGCCACACGCTCGAGTTCTTGCGCGAGAAGGCGCACTTGCGCCCCCGCACCAACACGTTTGGCGCTGTGCTCCGCATTCGCCACGCCTTGGCTTATGCCATACATAAATTTTTCAACGACAAGGGTTTCTATTATTTCCACACTCCGCTCATCACAGCTTCTGACTGCGAGGGTGCCGGCGCACAGTTTCAGGTCACCACGCTCCCGCTCAACGAGCTCCCCCGCACCGAGGATGGAAAGATAGACTACTCGCAAGACTTCTTCGGCAAGATGGCCAACCTTACCGTTTCGGGTCAGCTCGAAGGTGAGTTGGGTGCTACGGCCCTCGGTCTCATATATACGTTCGGCCCGACTTTCCGTGCCGAAAACTCCAACACTCCGCGTCACCTCTCGGAGTTCTGGATGATCGAGCCGGAGATGGCTTTCTATGAGATTGAAGATAATATGGATCTCGCCGAGGAGTTCATAAAGTATTGCATCGGCTATGCACTCGAGAATTGCCGCGACGACATAGAGTTTCTCGCCGAGCATTTCGACAAGGAGCTTATAGACCGTCTCAACTTTGTGCTTCACAATGACTTCGTGCGCCTCCCTTATAGTGAGGGTGTGAAGATACTCGAGGAGTCGGGCAAGAAGTTCGAGTTCCCGGTATATTGGGGAGTTGACCTTGCCTCGGAGCATGAGCGTTTTCTCGTGGAGGAACATTTCAAGCGTCCCGTTATCCTAACCGACTATCCGAAGGAAATCAAGGCATTCTACATGAAAATGAACGATGACGGCAAAACCGTACGTGCCATGGATGTGTTATTTCCTAAGATTGGTGAGATCATAGGTGGTTCGCAGCGCGAGGAAAACCTCGAGAAGCTCGAAGGCCGCATCAACGAACTCGGCCTCGCCGGCATGGACTGGTATGTAGACACTCGCCGTTTCGGCACAGTGCCTCACTCCGGTTTCGGCCTCGGCTTCGAGCGTCTTGTGCTCTTCGTGACCGGCATGCAGAATATCCGCGACGTGATTCCGTTCCCCCGCTATCCGAACGCCTGCGAATATTAATCAGATTATACGATTATAAATTTATTGAATTATAAATTTTTCGGAATGTTCAGACGCATTCTTATCATGACGTGTGTGTTGCTGCTGTGGTTGCCTCTTATGGGGCAGTCACAGCGCGACTCTCTTGTGGTAAGTCTGCTCACGTGCGACCCCGGCCCGGAGGTATATGAACTTTGTGGTCATGAGGCGATACGCATACGCCGTGCTGACGCGCCTATGCCGGCGGCATGGTTGGCTAACCCCGGTGCCGAACTCGACTCCGTGTGGAACTACGGCACTTTCGACTTCGCCCAGCCCAATTTCATATACCGCTTCGTGAAGGGTGAGACCGACTATATGGTCTCTTCTTATCCCACATGGATGTTTCTGCGGGAGTATGAGATGCAGGGACGCAAGGTGACGGAGCAGGAACTTAGGCTATCTCAGGCCGAGGCACATGACCTCCTCGGCATGCTGCGCCGTAATGCCCTGCCGGAAAATCGTACATACCGCTACAATTATGTGAAGGATAATTGCGCCACCCGAATCACCTCCATGCTCGACAAGGCTTCGGCGCGGCGCATCGTATATCCTGACTCTATCAATCACGGCACCTTCCGTCGCGCCATGCGGGCATATCACAAGGATTACCCTTGGTACCAGTTCGGCATTGACCTCGCTCTCGGTTCGGGCATCGACTATCCGATATCGGGGCGTGAGGAGATGTTTGTGCCGATGGAGATGCGCGACAAGAGCGCCGCTGCTCATTTTGACGACGGCACTCCCTTGGTCACGGCCACCCGCGTGCTTGTGCCCGGCACTCCCGACGCAACGCTCGGACCTACACCTTGGTGGCGCACCCCGCTCACCGTCAGCTGGCTCTGGTTTGCTGTTATGGCTATCGTATGCCTCCTGTGTGTGCTGAAACGCCGCGAACCCGTTGCCATCAGGGTGCTCTATTCGCTGTGGTTCACGCTGCTTGGCGTGGCCGGCTGTGTGGTCGCCTTTCTCGTCTTCGTGAGCGAGCATGAGGCCACTGCC
>CAJUIJ010000124.1 GCA_910586175.1 uncultured Muribaculaceae bacterium
GACCGGGCCCCCGGACTTGGTTTGTCGCCCCTAACCAAGCCAAGGATACGCTTTTTGTGGTCGATGAAGCCTCACTTATCCCTGACAACCCTCTCGATACGCGCAGCAGCCTGCTCCATGTGCTCGCAGCTTATGTCTATTCGGCCCCGGGATGCAAGTTGCTCTTGGTGGGTGATGAGGCTCAGCTCCCTCCGGTGGGTCAGGATGTCTCTACTGCCATGGAGCCTGACCGTCTGCGTGCCATGGGCCTAAATCCTTTCTGCTTTTCGCTTGATGTGCCTGTGCGCCAGACTGCCGACAGTGGCATAATCCATAACGCCACCATTGTGCGTGGTTGCCTGTTGCGTCCGGAGTGCCATGATTTTCCGCCTCTCGACTATCAGGGTCTCGATGATTTTGTGGCTATAACGTCGGCAGAGCTTGCCGATGAGCTTGCTGACTCTTTCGCGACGGTGGGGGAGGACCAGACTTTGATTATAACCCGTTCCAACAAGCGTGCCAACAGATTCAATCAGGCGGTGAGAAACATGGTGATGTATGCCGAGGAACCATTGGAGAGAGGCGATCGCATCGTAATCTCGAAAAATGACTATTATTGGGCTGCAAAAAATAAGCTGAAGACGCTCATTGCCAATGGTGATTTGGCTGAGGTGACATGGGTAGGAAAGACTGAAAAGGTATATGGGCGTTTCTTCACGGAGGTGGAGCTGCGGCTCAGCGATGGCTCGGTGGCCAATGTGCAGGTGATGCTGCGTAGCCTCGCCACTGAGGGGCCGGCAATACCGCGCCAAGAGATGGAACGTTTCTACAATGTTGTGCTTGCCGAGCATGAGGGGGAGATATCCGAAAGAATCAACGCAGCCCTCGCAGATCCCTACTACAATGCCTTGCAAGCGAAATATGCTTACTGCGTGACATGCCACAAGGCGCAGGGTGGCCAGTGGAAGCATGTATATATCGATATGGGTGGCATTGCCCCCGATGCAATAGGCCCCGACTTCTATCGCTGGCTCTATACGGCAATAACCCGAGCCACCGAGAAAGTCTACCTGATAAACCCGCCACATAGCGAAAACCAATAGGTCCAATAGGTCTAATAGGTCTAATAGGGCCAATAGCAAGTTTATTGGTATTATTAGCCCTATTAGCCCTATTGGCCCTATTGGCCCTATTAGCCCTATAAAGAAATCAGCCCGGAGCTTTTAGCTCCGGGCTGATTAGCTTTATCTATTTCGAAGATTAGTCCTCGTTGAGGTTGACACGCTTGAAGTCAACCACCACAAGACCCTTGACTGTCTGATCGAGGAACTGACCCACAGTGATCTTGGCATCCTGCACATATGCCTGCTCCATCAGACAGTTCTCCTTGAAGAACTTGTTGAGACGGCCATTGGCAATGTTCTGGATCATAGCCTCGGGGAGGTTGGCAGCCTTTGCCTCACCTGCCTCCTTCATGATCTGACGACCCTTCTCAGCCTCCTCAGCTGTGATCCAGCCTTTGGAGATGTTGCTTTCGATATGGTCTTCAGAGTCGAAGTGGTTGGGGTTGAGACCGGCCTTGCGGAGAGCAGCCTCCTGAGCCTTGACAACCTGTTCCTGCTTGGTTTTCTCGATAGCCACGTTGATCTCCTGGTCGATAGTCTCCTGTGCAACATCGTTGCGAGAGATAGCCACGGGGTTCATCGAAGCGATCTGCATACACACCTCGCGGCCCACCTGGGCATCGAGACCTTCCACGTTGAAGCCGCAGATAGCTGCGAGCTTATCGTTGAAGTGGTTGTATGCGGCCACAGAAGCAGCCTCTACCCATTCGAAGTCGCCAAGCTCCATCTTCTCGCCGGTCTTGCCGATCTCATCAGTGATGAGGGCTTCGATGGTGCGGCCTTCGAGTTCGAGACCCTTGAGCTCATCGAGGCTCTTCACCTTAGCTGCAAGTGCAGCGTCGAGAATCTTCTTGGCGAGTGCGCGGAATGACTCGTTCTTTGCTACGAAGTCAGTCTCGCACTTAAGTGTAGCGATGGCTGCGAAGTTGCCGTTGGTGCCCGCGAACACGCAACCCTCGGCTGCGTTGCGGTCTTCACGCTTGGCGGCAACTGCCTGACCTTTCTTACGGATTATCTCGATGGCTGCCTGGATATCGCCCTCTGTCTCTGCGAGTGCGTTCTTGCAGTCCATCATGCCTGCGCCGGTCATGTGGCGCAGTTTCTTGATATCTTCAATGCTTACTGCCATTGTCTTGTTTTTGTTAATGTAAGATTACTCTGCTGCTTCTTCAGCCTTGGGAGCCTCAGCTGCTGCTTCCTCGGCCTTGGGAGCCTCGTTGCGGCGCACACGACGACGCTTGGGAGCTGCATCGGCATCTTCTGCCTCTTTCTCCTCAGGGTTGTCGATTTTCTCTACCTTGCGCTCCTCGAGTCCCTCTGCCATGGCTGCTGTCACAGCGTCGAGTACGATCTCGATGCTCTTTGAAGCATCATCGTTAGCCGGGATCACGTAGTCAATGTCGGCAGGGTTAGAGTTGGTGTCGACGATTGCGAACACAGGTATGCCGAGACGCTTGGCCTCTGCCACGGCGATGTGCTCTTTCATAACGTCAACTACGAAGAGTGCTGACGGAAGACGACCGAGGTCGGCGATTGAACCGAGGTTCTTCTCCAACTTGGCGCGCTGACGCTGAATCTGGAGTTTCTCACGTTTCGACAGGTTGTCGAATGTGCCATCCTTGTCCATCTTGTCGATGGTGGTCATCTTCTTCACTGCCTTGCGGATAGTGGGGAAGTTGGTGAGCATACCACCGGGCCAACGCTCTATCACGTAAGGCATGCCGATTGCACCGGCTTTCTCCTTGATTGCCTCTTTAGCCTGCTTCTTTGTTGCCACGAAGAGCACTTTCTTGCCGCTCTTTGCAATCTGCTTGAGTGCGTTAGCTGCCTCTTCGATCTTGGCTGCCGTTTTATATAAATCTATGATGTGGATACCGTTGCGCTCCATGAAGATGTAGGGAGCCATTGCGGGGTTCCATTTGCGCTTGAGGTGGCCGAAGTGGCAGCCTGCCTCAAGAAGCTCGTCAAATTTTGGTGTTGCCATTTGTTTGGTTTGGTTTGTTTACGTTCTTCTTTTTGAAATCAATCAGGCGGTAGGGAACGTGTCCATCCGCAAGATTTAGATACTAAACACTTATATTGTCAGGCTCCAAGACTCTGCATGCCGGTGCAGTGGCATGTCATGCGCACATGCCGGCATATAATGCCGTAAAGCCCGTACAATCCATTTTAACGCTTGGAGAACTGGAAGCGCTTGCGTGCTTTCGGACGACCCGGTTTCTTGCGCTCCACCTCGCGGGCGTCGCGTGTCATGAAGCCTTCCTTGCGGAGAGCCGCCTTGTCCTCGGGGTTGACCTTTACCAGTGCGCGGGCGATAGCGAGACGGAGTGCCTCTGCCTGTCCCTTGTAGCCACCACCGTCGAGGTGTGCCACGATGTCGTACTTGTCGGCTACCTCAAGTGTGTTGAGGGGCTGCTTCACGACATACTGGAGTATCGAAGAGGGAAAATACACGTCGATAGGACGCTTGTCGATGATAATCGAACCATTGCCTTCTGTGAGATATACTCGTGCCACCGCTGCCTTGCGACGACCTATTGCATTTACTTTTTCCATCTTCGTCGTTATTTCATTTTGTTGATGTCTAATTCAATCGGGTTCTTGTCGGCAAAAGGATGCTCTGCGCCGTTGAACACGTGAAGGTTGGTGAGCTGCTTGGCTCCGAGCTTGTTCTTCGGGAGCATACCCTTTACAACCTTGATGAAGAGGGGGTGTTTGCCCTTCATCGTCACCTTGTGTGATTTCTCCATGAGGTCGCGCGGTGTGAAGCTGCGCTGGCCACCGGGATAACCTGTGTAACGGAGATATTCACGCTTGTCCATCTTGTCGCCGTTAAGGACCACCTTGTCGGCGTTGATGATGATTACGTTGTCGCCGCAGTCCATGTTGGGAGTGTAGCTGGCTTTGTTCTTGCCGCGCAGAATCTTTGCAACTTTGCTGCAGAGACGGCCCAACACCTGGTCGGTTGCGTCAATTACCACCCATTTCTTCTCGATTGTCTCGGGGGTGGCTGAAATTGTCTTGTAACTTAAAGTATCCACTTTTTAGATTTGTTTGTAGAGTTAAATGTCATTCTTTCAACCGTTTATGCCGGCCAAAGCACGCCCGGTATCCCCAAATGACTATTAATCTGGATATAATCGGCTCGCAAAATTAATAATTTTTTCTCACATGGCCAAATGCAACTCGCTTATTTCAGCTATTTCAGCTTTTTTCAGTTTTTTGGGTTTTCAATGGCTTTGAGTATGCCCGGGCCTTCGCGCAGCACGTATTGCCAGGCTGCGTCGTGGTCGTAAGGTATCTCGCCTTCCATTATGGCTTCTTTCACCGCGTCTTTGATGAGCTGGATCTCTTTGCCGGGCTTGAGTCCGAAATGTTCCATTATCTCGAGTCCGTTGACGGGGTTTTTCCAGCAGCGCAGTGCGTCGGCGTCGTTGATTTCGGCCATGCGTTCGCGAAGCTTGGCAAAGCCGGCGAGCTGCCGGCGCACCTTGGCCGGATTCTTGGATGTGATGTCGGCTTCTGCCAGCAGCATGAGGTCGTCGAGATCGGGACCTGCCTCTGTGATGAGGCGCCGCACACCGGAGTCGGACACTCCTTGTTCACCCACGCTCTGTGGGCGCATATGCAGGCCCACGAGCTTGGCCACATATTTCATTTTCTCGTTCATCGGCAGTTTCATTTTGCGAAACACTCTCGGTATCATCTTCTCGCCGATGTAGTTGTGGTTATGAAATGTCCAGCCTATTTTCTCGTCGTATCTCTTGGTCACGGGCTTGGCGATGTCGTGCAGTAATGCCGCCCAGCGCAGCCATTCGTTGTCGGTGCGCTCGGCCACGTTGTCGAGCACCTGCAGTGTGTGGTTGAAGTTGTCTTTATGGCCTTTGCCTTCCATTATCTCGACTCCTTTCAGGTCGCATAGCCATGGCATGATACGCTCGAGCAGGCCTGCGCGATCGAGCAGCTTGAAGCCTTGTGAGGGGCGCTTTGAGCGGATTATCTTGGAGAGTTCGTCGTTGATGCGTTCTTTGGTTATGATGTCGATGCGCTCGCTGTTGCGCTTTATTGCTTCGAAGGTTTCGGGCACGATGGTGAATCCAAGTTGTGTGGCGAAGCGGATTGCGCGCATCATGCGAAGAGGATCATCGCTGAATGTGATGTCCGGGTCGAGAGGTGTGCGGATAAGCCCGTGGCTAAGGTCAGCTATGCCTCCGAACGGGTCAACAAGTTCGCCAAACCGGTCGGCGTTAAGACAAATCGCCATGGCGTTGATTGTGAAGTCGCGGCGATTCTGGTCATCTTCCAGGGTGCCGTCTTCGACTATCGGGTTGCGGCTTTCACGATGGTATGATTCCTTGCGTGCTCCCACGAATTCAAGTTCGAGGTCACCGCTGCGCACCTGTGCGGTGCCGTAGTTGGCATATACGCTCAGCGACTTGCTGCGTCCGAGCGCGGCAGCCACCTCTGTGGCAAGCTCTATGCCGCTGCCCACTGTCACGAAATCTATATCCTGGCTCGGACGTTGTAGAAATATGTCGCGCACATAGCCTCCCACCACATACACCTCACGGCCCATGCGGTCGGCTGTCTCTCCTATGAGCCGGAATACCGGCAGTTTCAAATCTTCTTTCAGATTCATCAAGGTCTTTTTCTTTTTTCTTTTCAGAGTATTTCCAGCTCTTCGGGGTAATTAGTGAGGTTCTCGAGTCCTTGCTCGGTCACCACGTAGGTGTTTTCCACGCCGAGAGCTCCTATGCCCGGGAGTACGAACTTGGGTTCGATGGCGAGGGTCATTCCGGCAGCGAGTGGCATTTTGTTTCGCTCCATTATTACCGGGCCTTCGTTGAGTTCGATGCCTATGCCGTGTCCGATGAAACGCACTTTATGTTTGTGCCCCATGAAGTAGGCTGAGAGTCCGCAATCGGCGGCTATCTTCTCTGCGCGGCGATACATCTCGCCAATTTCAGCTCCTGGCACTCCGAATTTCTCGAGGTCGCGCATAATCATGCGTGAGCAATCGTTGGCTTTCTGTGCTGCCTCAGGTATACGTTCGATACACCAGCAGCGTGTCATGTCGGTCTGGTAGCCGTTGAAGCCTCCGTTCATGTCGAGCATCACTGACATGCCCGGGAGCATCGTCATGCCGCTCGCTCCGACGGGGAGTGAGGGGTCTGTGCCGGCGCCTCCCATCGAGAAATCATAGGGTGAGGGCTGGTCGGCATTGTCGCCTGCAAGCAGGCTGCCCATGTTGATTTCCATCATATGGCCTGCCACACGAGGGTATCCGAGACATCCTTCCCTTCGTAGCAATCGCTCTATCTCTATCTGAAATTCCACGTCGGTCATGCCTTCTGCGTAGCATTTCGCCACGCGTGAGTATGCAGCTGCTTGCTTGAGCCCATCTTCACACATACGGTCGATTTCCCACGGGGTCTTTATCATCCTTGCCTCGCGCAGCACACGGCTTGCGTTGGCTGTGGTAATGCCTCCGAATGCCTTGGTGAGGCGTTCCACTTCCGAATAGTAGAGGTCATCATATTCCAGTCCGAGACATGCGGGAAGTTTGTAGCCCCGGTCTTGGAGTATCTCGGCAATTTGTTCGGGTTTGCGTATGGAAATCTCGTCATGACGGGTTGCCTCGGCGGGGGGCACCATGAAGAAGAGCGGATCGGCATCGAGCGGAAGGTATATATATCCTCGGCATATACCTCCGGTGAGGTAAAGGATATTGACCGACGAGGCCACAAGTATCGCCTCCATGTCGTGGCGAGCCATTGTTTCGCGCACCTTTGATACGTGCAGGTCGTGTTCGGGGCGCATTTCGTTGTTGAGCAGTGGAAATTCCATATGTGTATGTTTTTCTATTTGCGTTCAATCACCACGCCTATGTTCATCACCCCTTTGGTGTGAGACTCCGGCGAGAAACTTTCGAATGTGAGTGCGTAGCCATCGGTGAGACGTTCATCCTTGTATAGGGGCAAGCGAAGTTCGGTCACGCCGTAGCGGGTCACAGCCTTGTTGGTCCCTTCGGCATGTGATGGGCGCAATATTATCGTGTCGGCGTGAAGTGTGCCGTTGTTGTCATCTACAGTCACTGCAATCGGGAGAGCATTGATTTTATGGCGTGCAGCATATCTTACCACCATCGTCAGATCATAGCGCGATTGAGGCGACTCGGTGGAGTCGATGGGCATGGGGCAGAACACCAACACATCGAGGGGATTCCATCCGGAAGGCGGAATCTCCTCGAAGTGTGAGTATAAGGGAGTGTCCTGCCGGTCGCATCCGGCGAGGCCCGATATTGCCAATGCGGCTGTGAGTAGAGTCAACTTGGCAGTTCTCATAAAGTGACAGCTCTCTTTGCGTGACTGTGTTATTTAAGAG
>CAJUIJ010000125.1 GCA_910586175.1 uncultured Muribaculaceae bacterium
ATTAGGTAAATGCCGAACATTTGACATTCTGATTACATACTTTTTACAATTTTTTTTGTAATTTTGCAGTGCCGTTCACAAAGATTGGTGAGTAAATGATTGTAACAGCTACAACGATAAACGCAACAAAGGCGTATGTGCAAAACTACGCTTTCAAGGAAAACTGGAAGAGTACGGCAGGCTATACCCGCACTCAAAATTTGATCTGATTTCAGGACAGTTGCATACCGTCGGGAGATTGACGGATAGCAACTCATATTCATTTCACATATTATCCCCTATTTTATGAACAATCAACGATTGCTCACAGGGCTGCTCAACGCAGTTCTGTTGGGCGCAGGGGTGTGCGCTTTCGGTCAGAACTCTTCAGTTATAACCCTTGATCAGTTATTTGAGAGTGCTGAAAGAAACAGTGCGCAATTACGCCCCTCTTTTTCCGCTGTGGAGGAAGCCAATCAAGAGATAAGAGTAGCCCGGGCCGGTCGGTTGCCCGACATCAATGCATCCCTTGCATTGAGCTACATAGATGATGGCTTTACAACTAAAAGGAATTTTTCGGACTATCAGAAAGCCCCAATCCCACATTATGGCAACACCTTGTCGCTAAATGTCAACCAGCCAATCTATACCGGTGGTGCCATTACTTCAGGCATACAACTTGCCGAACTCAAGCTCACGGCATCCAGATATGCCACAGAATTGCAGCGTGACAATATCCGCTTCCAGCTCACCGGCTTTTATCTCGATATTTACAAGTACACAAATCTGCGGGGTGTCGTGGAGAATAATATCTCGCAGGCGAGGAAAGTGCTTGATGAGATGCAAGCCCGGTATGAGCAAGGTGTGGCTTTGCAAAACGACATAACCCGCTATGAACTGCTTGTGTCAAATCTGGAGCTGCAGCTTGTGAAAATCAACAACACAATCGACATTCTCAATAACAACCTTGTCTCAATCGCAGGATTGCCGGATGGTACTGTCATTGTGCCCGATTCTGCAATTCTTGATAAGTCGCTTCCATCACAAGACGAGACTTCATGGCAGACTGAAGCCACGGTCAACTCTCCCACGCTGAAACTGGCGCAGTCAAAGGTTGACATATCCCGTAAAGCGGAAGACCTGACTAAATCGGAGCGTCTTCCCAAAATCGGATTGCAAGCAGGATGGAGTATCGACGGCCCTATTTTGGTGGAGGTGCCACCTATAAACCGCAATCTCAGTTATTGGTACGTCGGTGTGGGGGTAAGCTACAATATCTCATCACTGTTCAAGACCAACAAATCCCTGTCGCGGAGCCGCGCTGCCACGCTTCTCGCCACTGACGAACTTACAGCGGCACGCGAGAATACGGAACTTGCCGTAAGGGCTGACTATATCCGCTATCTTGAGTCATACGAGGAACTCAACACCCAGCAGAAAAGCGTTGAACTCGCCGAAAGGAACTACAACACTGTGTTCACACGCTATTCGTCAGACATGGCTCTCATCACGGATATGCTTGATGCTGCCAATTCAAAACTTGAAGCTGAGCAGCAGCTTGTCAACGCCCGCATCAACATAATCTACTATTATTACAAACTACTCTTTACATCCGGAAAAATATGAAACACCGTACAAAAAAGATACTCTCCTATATCATAACACTCGCAGTCATCATCGCCGCCGGCATCTGGGTCGCTTCCAAATTCATCCATTTAGGCAATGTGGAGTTTACCGACAACGCGCAGGTGCAGCGTCAGATTGTGCCTGTCAACAGCCGTGTGCAGGGCTATATCAAGGAAATTCGTTTCAAAGAATATGAACCTGTGAAAAAAGATGACACGCTGGTCATTATCGATGACGCGGATATGCGCTTGCGTGTGGCACAGGCAAATGCCGATTATCAGAATGCCCTTGCCGGACGCACAGTAGCTGACCGCAGCGTAGGTGTCGCTTCCGCAAATGTGGCTGTCAGCGAAGCTTCAATCGCAGAGGCAAAGGTGCTGATGGAAAATGCGGCCGTTGACCTTGAACGCCATCGTAAACTGTTGGAAAAAGATGCTGTCACACGTCAGCAGTATGACAGGGCGGAAACTGACTATGAAGCAAAGACAGCACGCTATGAAATGCTGGCCCGCCAACACTCGGCAACATCCTCGGTAGTTGCCGAAACGCGTCAGCGAATCTCCCAGAATGACGCGGGTATCGAACTTGCGAAAGCATTGCTCGAAACTGCTGAACTGAATCTTTCATACACAGTAATAACGGCACCTTGCGACGGCTATGCCTCACGCAAGAAGATACAGATAGGGCAACTCGTTCAACCGGGCCAGACCCTTCTCGACATAGTTGATGGTTCAGAGGTATGGATCACTGCAAACTACAAGGAAACCCAGTTGAAGCATATCCACCCCGGAAGCGAGGTTGAAATCAAGGTTGATGCCATTCCTGACAAGACTTTTACAGGTAAGGTCGTTTCATTATCCACAGCGACAGGTGCCGCATTGTCTGTGCTGCCGCAGGACAACTCGGCGGGAAATTTTGTGAAGGTACGTCAACGCATACCCGTTAGAATTGAATTGTCAGATAGTGCCGACATCAACCTTCTGCGTGCCGGTATGAATGTGGAATGTGAGGTAAAATACTGATATGGGAGATTGGCACGGGCCTCAGGGTCCATTCGATATACCCGACGTTCCGAACTATGTGCCGCGTAGATTAAAACCTTGGCTCTTTATATTCTTCGTGCTGATAGTGCAGTTCTCAGGTGGCATTTATCTTGCCGCCGCCACTGATATGGTTGGCTCAACCGCACTGATGCAGGAAGATATTCTGATGGCCGGTTATGCTTCGCTGGTCGGAATGTCTATAAATTTTGCCGTGATGTTCCGGTTGAAATTCCGATTCTCCAACCGGATAGGACTGCTCGTGTGCGGTGCGGTACTGATTGCGGCTAATTTCATTTGTGCTAATACGACGAGTGTTCCCCTGCTGGTAGCCACCTGCTTTGTGGCGGGCTGGTTCCGTATGTGGGCTACATTTGTGTGCAATTCCACAATACAGCTCTGGCTCACACCGGTGCGTGACATGGCGATATTTTTCTGCTATGTCTATCTTGTCGTTGACGGAGTGATTCAGCTGAGCGGTATCGCAACCATCTATACTGCATTTTTCTCTCAATGGGAATATATGCACTGGATAATGAGCGGTCTGCTTGTGCTGATGATGGTAATGGTGCTGATACTTGTAAAGCCCTTGAAAGGTCCCATGCAGATACCCCTGTTGGGTATCGACTGGATTGGGGCTGCCCTATGGAGTGTTTTCATGTTGTGCTTTACATTTATATGTGTGTACGGCAACTTCTATGATTGGTGGGATGCGGAGGAAATTGTCGGAGCGACAATCTTAGGCGTGATCAGCCTTGCCGTCAATCTTTGGCGGGCGACATTCCTGCATCATCCCTACATATCCTTTCAGGCTTTGACAAACCGCAATGTCATACGGGCGACCTTGATATATCTGGTTTTCTTTACACTGATGGCTACCGAACATGTGTTTGAGCACAGTTATGCAGCTGCAATTCTCGGTTTTGATGAAACCAATCTTATCGACCTCAACTGGTATGTATTTGCAGGTATCGTCGCAGGATGCGCATTTACTTACTTCACATTCGCCTTGCATAAGTGGAGATATAAGACTATGACTTCTATCGCATTTGCCTTTGCCGCCGTATATCTCGGCTGGTTCTATTTCATGATAGATTACGGTGTTGAAAAGGAGATGCTTTTCTTTCCGCTCTTCATTCGGGGTTTCGCATCGGTGATAATCTCCATTGTATTCCTGACCTCGATAGTTCAGAGTGGACTGCATTTCTTTGTATTCCCTCAGGCATTGACAATCAACGGCTTCACGGGGGCGGTTATGGGTGCCACACTCGGGCCTGCCCTTATCGGAGAGTTCTTGCGGCATACAATGGCAAAAAATGCTTCTCTCATCTCAGCGCGTCTTACAGACTTCAATACCGACATCATCCATATCCCCCTCGGTCAAATGTACGGAACAGTCCAGCAACACGCACTTGTGATTTCAATGAAAGAGATATATGGTTGGCTACTAATTGCCGCCATCTGGTCGTTGATAATAATAGCCATGAGTTATGTACCGATACGCCCTTCGGCGATATTCCCCAAGTGGCGCACAATACGTAAGATATTCCGAAAGGAAGCTCGATTGCAATTACAAGAACAATCAACGAATAACACACCTTAGAGACGGGCTCTTAGTCAATATGCCCATGACCGAAATCGGTCATGGGCATATTGACTAAGGTGATTACATTATTCTCAAAATAAATTCACTCTTTGACGAGGTTCATTTCGCAGTTGGCACAATCGAAGTCAAGGCGGAAACGGTTTGGACCGGTGGTTATTGTAAGCGGGCCGGCATAGCGATTTCGTCTCTCAGGTGAAACCGAACGGTCTTTCAAGCAGCATCCCAACTCGCGACGCAAACAATATCGCGTTGTCATCACTACCGATTCGCCTGCCGGTCGTTTCACCTCATAGGCCGTGGCCATCTCGGTCACTCCATGTTCCTCGTAAAACTTACGCGCCAACGGATTTGCCACATTGTCTCGGCTGTCAAGTTTCTTGGCCGGATATTTCGCCTCCTTACATTCAAGCCGGCGGTAATCATACTTATAATTGTCAAGGTTTGCCTTATCGAGGGTCTCCACTACCCTACGCCTCAGTGCCGTCAACTGCGAAGCCGGTATAAAGGCATCTTGCGGAAGATGGTTCTCAAAATGCCTCAAGCGGTATATAGTGCCACCAAGTTTTGCAAATATCGGTTCCACATTCATCGGCTTGCGCGCCACATCGATGTCGGCTTCGAGAGCTATTCTCACCTCCACTTCCCTCTCATCGCGGGCCGTCACTCCCTTAGTGTCAATGCTCATGTCTACCCCAATGGTACGTGAGGCAGTGTCGCGAGCCATGATGGTCTGCCATTGACGGTCGAACGTCCGGTGAATCTCGGCTCCTTTGGGCAATACAAAAGGACGGTTGCCCACCACCTTGCCATTACGGATACCATTAACAGCCACTCCTTCATACTCTCCCCTCGCATTGAAAAAGCTTATGCCGTCACCATTGTTGAGTTGGCGCACATCATCTATCACCTCACCCATCGATTTGGGCGTAGACAATGAAGCCATCGACACGTGGCGGCGACCGTGCAAGAAATAGTCGGTGAAGCCACGGTTGAAGCTCTTGCTAAGCTGCGGTGTGAACGAAACTTCAGATTTACCATATGAAGAACGTGCGAACATATCGGGGTGCGCAGCTATGATACGGTCAAGTTCGGCGCGATAGAAAGCCGTGACATTTTTCACATAATCGGCATCTTTAAGTCTACCCTCAATCTTAAAGGAGGAGGCTCCGGCCATCACCATCTCCTCGAGCATATGCGACGCATTAAAATCGCGCAGCGACAGCAGATACTTATCCTTCTCCAATATCTCGCCCTTTGCATTGCGTAAGGTATAGGGCATACGGCACATCTGCGAGCACTCGCCACGGTTGGCCGAACGGCCGGTGGCGAAACAACTTGCGCCACAACGGCCGGAATAGCTCACACACAATGCACCATGTATGAAACACTCTATCGGGACCTCTACGGCTTCGGCAATCTCACGGATTTCATTTACCGAAAGCTCACGGGCGAGCACAATCTGCGAAAAACCCACATCCTGAAGAAAGCGGGCCTTAGCGGGGGTACGCGTGTCGCACTGAGTGCTGGCATGAAGTGCGATAGGTGGCAAGTTTAGACGCAATAGTGACATATCTTGCACTATCAAAGCATCCACACCGGCGCGATACAGGTCATGGCAGAGCTGCTCAACTGCTTGGAGTTCGTTCTCATAGACAATGGTATTGACCGTAACATAAACCTTGGCACGGTAACGGTGAGCAAACTCCACAGTGTCGCGGATATCCTCAATAGAATTTGCAGCATTATGGCGGGCCCCATGGCTTGGACCTCCCATATATACAGCATCTGCGCCATGCAGGATAGCCTGCATGGCAACATGTTTATTTGCGGCGGGAGCGAGCAGTTCGAGATGTCGCATCATTTCTTGAACATACGGTCTATATTGCGCTTATCCTCACGTTCGCGTATAGACTGGCGCTTATCATATTGTTTTTTGCCTCGGCCCACACCTATCAGCATCTTGGCGAGTCCTTTTTCGTTAATGAAGACCTTCAGGGGCACGATAGTATAGCCGGGGTCTTCTGAGGCTTTGGTGAGCTTGGCAATTTCCTTACGGTTTAGAAGGAGTTTGCGGTCGCGGCGCACCTGATGGTTATTGTAAGTGCCATAGAAATATTCGGATATATTCATACCCTTTACCCACACCTCGCCATTTTCCACCATACAATAGGTGTCGACGAGCGAAGCCTTTCCATCGCGGATAGACTTGATCTCCGTGCCTGTCAGCACAATCCCGGCGGTGTAGGTGTCGGTGATTTCATAGTCGAAGCGAGCACGCTTATTCTTAATATTGACGTCATTTGCTTTCATATTACAAAATTAGTGAAAAAACGGTGACCATAAAATTATTTTGGATTAAAAAATAGAAACTGCTATATTTGCAGTTTATAGTCCGTCTCCATAGGCAAAATTTTATTAGACGGACTCCTACACAAATCAAATGATGATGAATAATGATGATGTAGTTACGGAGCGACACCCTTTTGAGCCTTGGGTGCCTGATGATGCGAAGGTGCTGATCATGGGTACATTCCCTCCGCAGCCAAAGCGTTGGTCCATGGAGTTTTATTATCCTAACCGCACCAACGACTTCTGGTATATGATGGGGTTGATTTATTATGGCGACCGCAATGCACTTCTTTTGCCCGGCACAAAAGATTTTGACTTACCCCGCATCAAAGAGCTTCTTAACCGTGAGGGCATCGCGCTTCATGACACGGGACGGCTCATCAGGCGGCTTGCCGGCAATGCGTCAGATAAGTTTCTCGAGATAGTGGAACCGGTAGACCTTGAGGCGTTGCTTGCACGCATGCCACATCTACGCGCCATAGCCACCACCGGCGAGAAGGCAGCGGGGGTACTTGCTTTGTTGACCGGCACTGAAGCCCCCAAGATGGGAGAGAAAGTGAGATGGGAGGAACGAGGCATAGACCTATGGCGCATGCCCAGCACCAGCCGCGCCTATCCCCTCGCCCTCGACAAAAAGGCAGCTTACTACCGCCGGATTCTTGATAAATAATCCGGCGGACAAGGATGCTATCCCGGCTACCGCCATGTTGCGTGAGAAGGGAGCTATACTTACCATGTGCCATACTTGCTATGTTATGCAACATGAATCATTTGTAATATCATGATTTTTTGGGGCAGCACCAAACTTCCGTGGATAAACCATAGGCATGAGTAATAAAAAGG
>CAJUIJ010000126.1 GCA_910586175.1 uncultured Muribaculaceae bacterium
CCGACCTTGGCAAGGTCGTGCTCTACCAACTGAGCTATTTTCGCAGTTTGCTTTGAGCGAAAAACGGGACTCGAACCCGCGACCCCGACCTTGGCAAGGTCGTGCTCTACCAACTGAGCTATTTTCGCAGTTTTTGCTTGCATCAGGCTTTCCTGCCGTTTTGCGAGTGCAAAGTTAATACTTTTTTTTGACTCCTCCAAATCTTTTGGCGATTTTTTTAAGATTTTATTCTCAATTCACCCGATTTTTTGTTGTCTCCCCTTAATCTCACTCCGCATCCATCTCACTCCGCATCCCAAATCCAAGCATCGCCATATTCCTGCTTGAAACTCGTCTCTGAAATGCGGCGGGTGGCTTCTTCGCGGCTGTCGGTGCTGAATGCAGAAACGCGGCTCTTTGTGCGACCATTCACAACCCTGAGTTCTGACGATGCCGATGAGTGTGCTGATGCGAATGCCTCTGCTTCTGCCGGCGTTGCAAATGTCGCAATAATCGCATGGTAACGACCCTCCGGCTCTTCAACCTGCTCGGCTCTCTGCTCATTGATTTCAATATCCGCCTTGTTTGCCGGAGCCGAAGCCTTGGGATTGCGTGGCTGAAGCATCTGTTCTACCGGTACTACCGAAGCCTTGTCTACGTTGGTTTGGGTATTTGGGGGTAAAACGAATGCCAATGAGGTTATAAGGATTATTGCCAAACATGCCGCTACACGGGCAAATGTCTTGTTGACCGCAATATAATAATTGCGTTCGGTATCAAATTTGCGGCCTTCGCTCGCTATGCTGCTTTCTTCCGCAATTTTGTTAACCGGCGCACACCCTATCTCGTCAGCCAACTCTTCTTGAAGGGAGGTTTCAGAATCCGGTTTGCTTACCGGAGCCTCGTGATATCCTAAGATATTGATGAGTCGTTTCGAATCATGGCGAGGGGAAAACACGAGCGTGCCTTCGTGTGTGCTGAGCGTGCCTATGCGACCAAGCGTAACCAGGCTTTCCTGACGCAGGGTTGCCAATAGCTCATGCACTGCATCGCCAAGCATTTCGCGCCCTTCGGCATACGACACTTGCTCCTTGCGTGCATATGAACTTGCAAGCAGACCATCATCATGAGTGAGAGCTGCGTTAAAACGCACCTCTCGTGTCATGGGCAACCATAACTTTCGCTCTTCATCATAGCGTGCCGGCTGTCGCACGTTGAGCAACGCACCCAATCCGGGCACGATGACGCAATCATGCTTCAGCAGCAGGTATTCTATGTGAAGTGTAAGCGTATTCATTTGATTGTTAGGTAGCTATTGCAAATGTGTGTGTAGCGCGCTTTTCGAATTGCGCGAAAACGAGTGCAAAGTTAACAAAAAAACGGCCAATTTACAACCCTTGTTGCGCTTTATTTTTTATTTATTTTCGCGCCAAAGTTCCTTGTAAAGTCGCTCATCTGCGCCCAACTCTTTGGCTCTCTTTAGGTCTTGCTCCATGTCGGTGGTCTGGTAACGCCCTCTCTTTATTGCAGCACGCATTATGTAGAGATCTCCATAGCGCGGATGGTTGGCTATTCCCAAAGCGAGCATATCTTCATATTCATCAAGTTTGCCTGCATAGTAGGCCGTGAGCAGAAGTTTCAGTAGCAGCGTCTCATCTTTCTCTTTGTCGTATGCCTCTTTGTAGTTGGTAAGGGCAAGCTGTTTGTCTCCTTGTCTCAAAGCTATGTCGCCCATCGTCTCGGCCACCGTGACATCTTTGCCAAATCTGTCGGCATAAAACTCCAGGTCGGATGTAGCGCCCCGGTAGTCGGATTTTGCAGCGCGGAGCACGCCCCTCATCTTGCGCGGCCATTGCAGCGTGGAGTCGAGCGTCAATACGTTGTCAAGGTCTTCAAGCGCCCTCTTTGTGTCTCCCTTGGCTATCAGCGTGCGTGCGCGGTTGCTCAAGAGCATCGTGCTTTTGGGCGCCGACGACAAGCCGATGTCGAATGCCTGCAAGGCTCCGTCGTAGTCGCCAAGGTTGGTGCGTACGGTGCCGAGGTTGGACCATAGAAGATAATTTGACTTATTGGCCGGCTCATGCTTTAGCGCACGCACTATCACACGCTCTGCATCTACCCACCGCTCCTGTTTCATGTATCTGTCTGCTGAGTCGGCAAGCTCTATGTAGGTGGCAGTAAGAGTCTGCGCCCCCATTGAGAGGGCGCAGGCCGAAAATATGGTGAATATGGTGGTTCTTGCTTTCATTAGTTTTTGTTGTATCGTTCAAGTCCTGTCTGAAGAAACTGGAGGAATTTGGGCACATTCTCTTCGTAGACGAAGGCGTAATTTAACGGTTTCCCCTCGGCATCAAGAATCACGTAATATGGCTGGGCATTTGCTCCAAACTTGATACGTTGCAGATAGCTCCACTTGTCTCCATATGTGTATAGCGTGCGTTCGCGTCCATCTTTCTCTTTTACTGTGATTGGTGCGGGCAGCTCTTTTTTATCGTCTACCATCAAGGTTATCATGACGAAGTCGTTATCGATCATATTCTTGATTTCGGGGTTGGTGAGCACTGCTGCCTCCATTTTGCGGCAGTTCACGCATCCGTAGCCTGAAAAGTCCACGAGAACCGGCTTGTGCAGCTCGGCTGCCATCTTCATGCCGGCTTCGTAGTCGTCTGTCTGGGCATGCACATCGCCGGTGTATAGATTAAAGTCTTGCGTATATACCGGTGGTGCGAACGCGCTGATGCTCTTGAGCGGGGCTCCCCAAAGCCCGGGCACCATATATATGGCAAATGCAAGCGAGCATAGAGCGAGCATAAAGCGGGTTATGCCTATCTTCTCCACTTTGTCGTCGTGCGGAAGGGTAATCTTGCCGAGCAGATATATGCCAAGCAGCGCGAAAATCACGATCCATAGTGAGATGAATACTTCACGGTCCATGATGCGCCAGCCATATGCAAGGTCGGCCACGGAGAGGAATTTAAGGGCGAGCGCAAGCTCAAGAAAACCAAGC
Source organism: uncultured Muribaculaceae bacterium (assembly GCA_910586175.1). Classification (GTDB taxonomy): domain Bacteria; phylum Bacteroidota; class Bacteroidia; order Bacteroidales; family Muribaculaceae; genus Lepagella. The sequence continues at coordinate 2,987 of CAJUIJ010000126.1, forward strand.
ACCACCTTAACGGTGTTCATCCATCCTCCGCTCTTGGGTATCGACTTGAGCATTGTGGGGAATATGGCAAAGAGCGAGAAGGGGAGTGCCAGTGCCACCGCAAAACCGAGCATGCCGATTGCCGGAGACACGAAATTGCTCGTGGCGGCAGCTTCTACAAGCAGCGTGCCGATGATGGGACCGGTGCAGCTGAATGACACGAGGCAGAGTGTGAAGGCCATGAAGAAGATGGATATCCAGCCGGTGGTGGAGTCAACCTTTGAGTCAATCTTGTTGCTCCATTTGGCCGGTAATGTCAGCTCGAATCCTCCCATGAATGAGATTGCGAATATCACAAGCAAGATGAAGAAGGCTATGTTGAACCCTGCGCTGGTGGCCAGCTCATTTAGTGCGGAGGCCCCGAAGATGCCGGTAACTATCAGGCCAAGCGCTACATAGATAACTATGATAGAAAGACCATAGACCATAGCCGATATGATCGACTTGCGGCGTGACTTGTTTGACTTCAGGAAGAAGCTGACTGTCATCGGTATCATGGGCCATACGCATGGTGTCACCAAAGCTATGAGTCCACCAATGAAGCCGGCGAAAAATATATACCAAAGCCCGCGGCTATGCTCTGTGGGATGCTCCTGGTAGGCGCGTATCTCGGCCTCGCTGTTGGCCCAGAGGTCACCGCCGGGTATCACCGTAGCACTCATTGCACCCATAGCTAATGTGTCGGCCGACTGCTGTTGCAATGTGTCTGCAACCAAACTTTCAGTGGCAGATGTCTCATCGGATTTAGACTCATCAGCTTTGGTATCGTCCTGCTTCTTTGCCTCATCTTTCAATGCAGCGGTGGCAAGGGGGGAGGTTCCCTTGAAGGCATGAAACTCGTCTACGCGGTAGCAACCACGGTCATCACATGTCTGACCTCCGATCTCCACCTTGGCGCTCCATTCCTTAGCCGTTGGCTTGATCTTCTGTGTGAATTTTACAGTACCGGTGTAGTAATGTTCATCCACCATCAATATGTCATCATAGGCCTTGGTGTATGCCTTGTCGGCCTTGACCGATCCATCGGCCTTGCACCCCGTGTAGTTGAAACGGAAACTGAGCGGCACACCGCCTCCTTCCGGATTGTCCTGTGAATATAGATGAAATCCGGGAGACACAGTCGCCGTTATCTCCAATGAGGGAGTGTCGGTGTTGTCGCCAATCACCTTGTAACTCCATTTCACCTGGCTTGCGCCGAGCGATTGAGCTGCGCACACGATAAGTGTGAACAGCAATGGTAATAGTCGTCTCATATTTTGTTCTGTTATTTCTTTACAATATTATGGGGCATGTGAGATGGGTTCTTAGCTCTTCCCACATAATTCCGCTAATATAATAATGAAACGACGATTACGCAAAAATAATTCATAAAATATAAAATTTTAAAATATTTTTTGGCTAATCTCAAAACTTTTCACTACATTTGCGTGTGAGACCGATGACAACGATTTGTGGGGCATTCGGATCTCTTTTCCTTTGAATCTACATACCTCTTTTTATGAAAACTAAACAACTTTTGCTCGGCGACGAGGCTCTCGCCCTCGGTGCCATCCATGCAGGCCTTTCAGGCGCTTATGCGTATCCCGGTACGCCCTCTACTGAAATTCTTGAGTATGTGCAGAAAAATGCACTTGCACGCGAGCGCGGCATTCACTCCCATTGGTCGTCAAATGAGAAGACGGCTATGGAGGAGGCCCTCGGCATGTCGTTCTGCGGCAAGCGTTCCATGGTCTCGATGAAGCATGTCGGTATGAATGTGGCAGCCGACCCGTTTGTCAATTCCGCCATGACCGGTGCCAACGGTGGCATGATGGTCATAGCTGCTGACGACCCGTCGATGCATTCTTCTCAAAATGAGCAGGATTCACGCTTCTATGCAGATTTCGCCATGATGCCCGCCCTTGAACCATCTTCGCAGCAGGAGGCTTATGATATGGCGGCTTACGCGTTCAATATCTCTGAGCAGTTTGGCATTCCGGTGCTCATGCGTCTCGTGACTCGTCTTAGCCATTCGCGTGCGGTGGTAGAAACTGACACTGAAGCGGTTGCAGAAAACGAACTTCACTATCCGGCCAATCCGAAACAGTGGGTGCTTATGCCCGCCATGTCGAAAGTGCGTAACCGTCAGCTCATAGCCGACAATTGCAAGTTTGTGGAGTCGTCTGACAAGTCTCCTTTCAATTCGTATGCCGAAGCCCATGATCATCGCCTCGGCATCGTGGCCAATGGCATTGCCTACAATTATCTTATGGAGGTTTTCGGTGGCAAATGTCCTTTCCCTGTTGTCAAAATCGGACAGTATCCTCTCCCGCAGAATATGCTCCGCCGTCTTTATGACTCATGCGATGCTCTTCTCGTGGTGGAGGAGGGTCAGCCCTTCATTGAGAAGCAACTTCTCGGACTCAACGATTCCGGCAAGAAGATTTATGGTAAGCTTTCGGGCATAGTGGTGCGCGATGGCGAGCTCTCACCTGATTCTGTAGCTGAGGCAATCGCACGTCTTTTGCCCAAAGCAGAAGGTTTGATGTGTAATGAAGTGCCTGAAAAGGCTGAAAATATTGCCCCACGTCCTCCTATGCTTTGTCAAGGTTGTGGACACCGTGACGTATATGCTGCCTTAAATGAGGCTCTCGCTTCTTACGAAAACCCGAAGGTGTTTGGCGATATAGGTTGCTACACACTCGGCTTCCTGAAGCCTTTCAACGCCATCGATACTTGTGTTGACATGGGAGCCTCCATCACCATGGCTAAAGGTGCGGCTGATGCCGGTCAGCATCCTGCTGTGGCTATCATCGGTGACTCCACATTCACACATAGTGGCATGACAGGCCTGCTCGACGCTATCAATGAGAACAGCCCCATCTTGGTGATTATATCTGATAATCTGACCACAGGTATGACAGGCGGTCAGGATTCGCAAGGTACGGGCAAGATCGAGGAGATCTGTCTCGGTCTCGGTGCTGCTCCCGAACATGTACGCACCATAGACTCTCTGCCCAAGAATCATGACAAGATGGTGCAGCTCTTCAAGGAGGAAATCGACTATCAGGGCCTCTCTGTTGTTGTGTCGCGCCGTGAGTGTCTCCAGACTGCTCGTCGTCACGCTTCCAAAAAGTAATCTTTACAGTCATTTATCAATACAGTGTGGCCCTTTGCGGGTCGCTTCAAAATGCTAAAACCATGAAATCAGATATAGTTCTCGCCGGTGTAGGCGGTCAGGGCATTCTCACTATAGCCACCATTCTCGGCGCGGCTGCTCTTAAGGAAAATCTCTATCTAAAGCAGGCCGAAGTGCACGGCATGAGCCAGCGTGGCGGTGATGTGCAGTCTAACCTTCGTCTAAGCTCCGATCCCATTCATTCCGACCTTATCGCCCTTGGCGGTGCTGACATGATTGTGTCGCTCGAACCTATGGAGGCTCTGAGGTATCTTCCCTTCCTGAGCAAGGAGGGTTGGGTGATTACCAATACAGTGCCTTTTGTCAATATCGACAATTATCCTGAAATGGAGAAGGTCAATGCCGAACTTGCTGCATGTCCGCGTGTCATCGCTTTCGACATGGATACACTCGCCAAGGAGGTGGCAACCGCACGAAGCTCCAACCTTGTGCTTCTCGGTGCAGCTTCACCCCTTATCGATATCGAACCCGATAAGATTGAAGATGCTATCCGCGCTCTTTTCTTGCCGAAGGGTGAGAAAATCGTAGACGCCAACATTGCAGCTTTCCGCGCGGGTCGTGCCAAGGCTGAAGAGATAATCAAGAATTAATTTTTACAATGAACGTGCATCTGACCACCTGTGAGATGGTTCCAGATGCACGTTCTTAACTTTCAATCTAATCTAATAGCATGTTCCCGATTTCCAAGAGTTCTTTTGATAAGGCCGTTGAGAATCTGAGTATTCTCGATCTCGGCACAGCCACTATACGTCAAATCTGTTCGCTCGCTGCCGAAGTGGAGGAAATGGCCGGCGAAAAAATGGTGCATCTCGAGATTGGTAATCCCGGTCTCCCGGCTGAATCAGTAGGTGTAGCAGCCGAAGTTGAGGCTTTGCAGGGTGGCATTGCCAACATTTATCCCCCCATACAAGGTATCCCCTCGCTCAAGCAAAATGCACATGAGTTTCTAAAGGCATTTCTCGACATCGATATTCCCGGTAAGTGTATAATTCCGA
>CAJUIJ010000127.1 GCA_910586175.1 uncultured Muribaculaceae bacterium
GGTTAAGGTAACGTCTCGACTCTAATTTAGCGACATTTAATCTAAAATCTAAAATCTAAAGTCTAAATTTCAAATGAAACCTTTGATATTAGTTACCAACGATGATTCATATTTGGCAGCCGGTGTGCACCGTCTGATAGAGAGGCTTGTAAAGTTTGGCGATGTTATGGCCGTATGCCCTCAGCATCCTCAGTCGGGCAAATCTATGGCAATAACGGTCAACGATCCGCTGCGCATCACACGTCTGCCCGACTTCGCGGGGGCCAAGATGTATCATGTAAACGGTTCGCCGGTCGACTGTGTAAAGCTGTCTCATCATTTCATACTTGACCGCCCTGCCGATTTGGTGGTATCGGGTATAAACCATGGTTCCAACTCGGCGGTCAATCTGCTTTATTCAGGCACGATGGGGGCGGCTATGGAGGGGGCGGTGCTCGGTATACCCTCTATCGGGTTTTCTCTCACCGACCACTCCTTGGAGGCTGATTTCACACCATGCTACAAGGCGATAGACCTGCTCGTAGGCATGGCTCTCGAGCATGGTATGCCAAAAGATGTGACGCTCAATGTGAATGTGCCCAACGTAGGCGACAAGACACCGGCTGAGATGCGTATCTGCGAGCCATGCCACGGACGCTGGAATGATGAATATAAGGAATACATTGACCCGGCGGGACGTAAGTTCTATATGCTGACAGGCCGCTATGAGAATCTTGAGCCTGACAATGACCGCACCGACGAATGGGCACTAAATCACGGCATAATATCGGCAGTGCCGGTACACGTGAACAGGACATTGGGCAGTAAAGCCGAAATACCCTGGCTCTCAATGGCAATAGCAAGCTATTGCCATTGCAGTGAATAATGAATAATGAATAATGAATAATTGCTTCGCAACGATGCAAAGAATAATATATTAATGAATAATTAAAAATGAATAATGAATAATGAATAATTGCTTCGCGACGATGCAAAGAATAATATATTAATGAATAATTAAAAATGAATAATGAATAATTGCTTCGCGAGATTATATAGACGCGAAGCAATTATTCATTATTAATTATAAAGTGTGGGTGGTGAGCCATAAGTTCGTCGCGGAGGCGGGTGCGGTCGAGGTGGAGGTATATCTCGGTTGTGGCAATCGACTCGTGGCCTAACATCTCCTGAATCATACGCAGGTTGGCTCCCCCCTCGAGCAGGTGGGTGGCGAAGGAGTGTCGCAACGTGTGGGGCGACACCTTTTTGTTTATGCCGGCCAAGGTAGCGGCATCGCGTATCACATAGAAAACCATAACCCTTGTAAGCGGGGCACCACGACGGTTCAAGAAGAGAATGTCTGCCCCCTCCTTCTTTATAGGCCCGGCATTGCGCAACTCAATATACTCGCGTATCAGGTCGGCCGACACCGGAGATATGGGCACCACCCTCTGCTTGTCGCCCTTGCCGGTGATAATCATGTAACCCTCGTCGAGCCAAACTTGCTGTATCTTTAGCGCACACAGCTCAGATACTCGGAGTCCGCTGCCATATAGAGTCTCGATAATGGCGTGGTTGCGTGGAGTCTCGGGCTTGTCGGCAGGCAAAGCCGCTATCATCGCGTCAATCTCTTCGACTGTCAGCACATCGGGGAGTGCGCGGCCTATTCGCGGCGACTCAATCAGGCTTGTCGGGTCTTCAACGATGACGTGTTCCAAGCGAAGGAACTTATAGAAATTCCTTATGCCGGCAATCAGCCGGGCTTGCGATCGAGCCGATATACCCATGTCGTGCATGGTGCAGAGAAACTCGAGTATATCTTCACGCGAGAGCTTGCAGACATCGAGCTGCCGCAGGTCTGCAAACTGTGCAAGGTGCCCCACATCTATAAGGTAGCCGGAGGCGGTGTTTTGTGAAAGCCCCCTCTCCAGCAGCAGATGACGTGAGAAATCGCGAATTATATTCATGGCACTTGCACTTAACTTATCGACTTACAACTTAATGGAATAAGATAGCTTCTGCATCTCAGCGCGGTTCACGATAATAAGGGAGTCCGTGTCGTGCAGCATCAATCCTTGCGGTAGCGATTCAAAGAGAGTATCGGCCCATCCCTGAGGCACTTGTCTCATGGCGAGTGCCTTGCCCGGCCCGGAGATAAATTCGCATAGCCGTTGCAGGGGTATGTAGTCGCCCGAAGAGAGCACAAGGTCGCATTGGTCCATGTCGGCCATGGCGCAGTGCAATTCTATACGGGAGTCAGCACCTTTCAGGGCCGCGATATAGGGAGCGTCGATGTCGGCCTTGGGCAGATAGGTGGAGCGTATGCCGAGCCGTGCCACAAGCCTGAGTAGTGTGCGGGCTTGGCGATGCCGCTTGCGGTTGGCCCGGTTGCAGGGCATGGCGTTGCATACATCCTCTATTTGGGCATAGCCATAATAGTCATACCCCTTGTCGGGGCGCACCACCTCCTTCACCATAAAATAGGCGAAGGGGGAGTGCACGCCGTAACCATGTCCGTGACGCCAGCGCCTGTAACGGTCTATCAGATTCATTTCTGCTTGCGTCTGCGCATCACGATGAAAATGAATCCGGCCAAAGCTGCGGCACAGAGCACGTAGATTATGATTACTGCCGACACACCGAGCGTATTGGTGACCTGCAGCGATTTCGGGTCGAATCGGAACTCAATGTCATGTTCGCCGGCTGGCACCTTGAGAGCGCGGAGCACGTAGTCCACGCGGCCTATGTCGGCAGGCTTCCCGTCGATGGTGGCATACCAACCCCAGGGGAAATACACCTCGCTGAATACAGCCACTCCACCCTGTGCGGAGCGGGCTTTATAGGTCAGCTTATTGGGCGCGTAGCTTGTCTCGTATATGGTGTCGCCCGGAGCCTTGGGAGAGGCATTGCCGAGAGTCTTGGCAAACTTGCTGTCGGCCACGGCCCTCACCTTCGTGTTGAGCGAGTCGAGGGCTTTCATCTCCGCATCGGGTGAGGTGACATAGTCAATTCCGTATACAAACCAGGCATTGCCGTTGGCATCGGGGTTGAGCTGGTATTCGTTGCCCGAAAGTATATACTTGGCATTAAGCATATTTAAGACTTCACTGTTGCCTTTGTATATCTGCTTGTCGAGCAGGTCATTATAGCGGGTCAGCTTGGCTGCGTGATAGCCTCCGATGGTCTTGTGGAAATAAGAGGAGCGGGCGCCGCTCATGTCGGCCACGTCGAGCACACGATAGTTGCTCTTGTCTTGGAGTATGGCGCGGTCGGCATCGGTCATCTTGAACGAGACCTCATTGTCGGCCGGCTCGGTGAAGTTGTCGCTGTTGACATATCTGTGAGCCACCGAATAAAGGTCGATGAGCGCTACCACTGTGAGGGTGAACACAAAGATGGACTTGCGCTTCAGCACTCCCTTGAAATAGAGGAATATCACGCCGGCACCGAGCAGGATGAAAATCAGCGAGCGTCCGCAGTCTGCGCTCACGAGCGAGAGCCGGGTCTCGCGCAGGCCGTTGATTATGCCGTAGTAGGCAGGGTTGGAGAAAGCCCCGGCTTCGGTGAGCTGCTGCAATTCGTTGGCAGAGAATGGCTGGCCGAATATGGAGGGGGATATCCAACCGAGTAAGCATATCACGGCGCCGAGGCCGAACACGGTGTAACCGGTCCAGGGGTTGCGTCTGAAAGATTCGGGTTCGTCCACCATCTTCTTGATGCAGAGCGCGGCGAGCAACGGCACGGTGAATTCCACGATCACGAGGATGCTGGAGACGGCGCGAAACTTATTGTAGGCCGGGAAGTGGTCGATGAAGAAGTTGGTGAAGGCAGGGAAATTATGTCCCCATGAGAGAAGTATTGCGAGCACCGAGACTGCAAAGAGCGCCCACTTCATGGGTGTCTTGACCATGAAGAGCGCAAGTATGGCGAGCAGAAGCACGAATGCCCCTACATACACAGGCCCGTTGGTCATGGGTTGGTCGCCGAAATATTGGGGGAACTGGCCGAGAAATTGCAGTTCCTCGGCCTGCAAACCGAGGTCGTCGGCCTTGTCGGTATCAGCCACCGACTTGAGTGTAGTCTCTCCGGCTACGGGCTGGATGGTGGCTCCACCCTTCACGTTTGGTATCAGCAGCGTGAAGGTCTCGTCAATGCCATAGCTCCATGCCGTTATAGCCGAGCGGTCCATACCTCCGGTACTTGCCGAGGCGTTGGCCGGTGTGAGGTCAGTGGCGCGTCCGCGCACCGTCTCCTTGCTGTATTCATAAGAATTGTAGAGACTCGCGGAGTTTGCCGACACGGCGAGAAAAGCCGCGCCGAGGGCACATGCCGTGGCTATGCCCCATGTCTTCATCTCCTTGCGCTTTATGGCCTGGCAGAGCCATGCTATCATCATGGCGAGCACCACGAAGAGGAAATAGTAGGTCATCTGCGGGTGGTTGCTCTGCAATTGCAATGCTCCGAAGAGGGCCGTCAAGGCTGTGCCGGCGAGATACTTGCGGCGGTATAGGAGTGCCAACCCTCCTATGGTGGGAGGTATGTAGGCCAAGGTGACGAACTTCCAGATGTGCCCTGCCCCTATGAGGATTATGAAATATGAAGAGAAGCCCCAGGCCAAAGCTGCAAACAGCGACTCGTGCCACTTGAACTTCATGCAGAGACACATGATGAAGAAGCCTATCATCATGCCGAAGAGGAGATTGGCCGGTGCGGGGAGACCGAGCATATACACCTTCCCTATCCAGCCCAAGAGGTCGTTGGCCGGATATGAGGGAGAGATCTGGAAGTTTGGCATGCCGCCGAAGAGGGAGTTGGTCCAGCGTGTGGTCTCACCTGTGGCTTCGTAATAAGCCTTGCCTTCCTGGCCGTTGGCTGTGCCTTGGAGTATGTCGTGCTGTTGCAGCACATTGCCCTGCACATCGTCGGGGTAGAAAAAAAGAATGGCCACGACAGCGAGAAACGCCGTGGCCAGTATTGCGAACAGATATTTTCTTTTCATAGTACGTTTGGTGGGGTTGGCGATGCGGCCTTTAATGGGCTGCATCTATTACTCTCAACGTTTCTTTGTCTCGTCGAAAGTGATGTGTATGTGACGGTTGAGCGTCTGTTCGAGAGAGATGAGGGTCTCTGTCTCGGTTACACCGGGCACCTGCTGTATGCGGTCGTTGAGCAACTGCATGAGATGGCCGTTGTCGGTGGCGTACACCTTTATCAGCATCGAGTAAGGGCCGGTGGTGAAGTGGCACTCCACAACTTCTGTGATCTTGCAGAGTTCAGCAGCCGCTTCGCGGTACAGGGAGCCTTTTTCGAGTTTTACTCCGACGTAGGTGCAAGTGTTGAAACCGAGCTTATGTGGGTCTACCTGATATCCCGAACCTGTGATGACATTCATGTCGATAAGACGCTGTATGCGCTGGTGTATTGCGGCGCGTGATACTCCGCACTGCACGGCGATGTCCTTTGAAGGTATACGGGCATTACCCATTACAATATTCAAAATTTTCTTGTCTAAATTGTCAAGTTTGTCCATTATGTTTCAAAATTGTTTGTTTATGGTGCAAAATTAACTAAATAATATGAGATTGGCAAATTATAAATTGCATTTTGCTAATTTTTTTATTTTGCCGGGCTGAAAAAGCGATATATTGACCATTCCCGCTTCGTTTTTCATCTTGTCATTTTATATCTGCATGTCTGCATTTCGAGCGGGCGAATGCTGCGGTGATTAGTGCGGTGGTTGCTGCGAGGATTGCCGATATGGCGAGTGTGGCGAGTATGTCGGGCCATTGCACTTTCACCGGATATGCCTGAAGTATCGACATCTCGGCATCGCCGGCTATTTTGATTAGCCCGAAGTGTTGCTGTGCCAGGCATAGTCCTACTCCAAGGATTATGCCTGCGGCTGCACCGGCCATCGACACGTAGATGCTTTCCCAGGCGAATATCGAGCCTATGCGTCTGCGCGACATCCCTAAGGCGCGGATTGTGTGTATGGCTTCCTCTTTCTCTATGACGAGCATGGATAGTGAAGATATTATATTGAAGCCGGCTATGATGAGTATGAACGTGAGCAGCAGGAATGACACCCATTTCTCTATGGCTATCATCCTGAAGTTCATGGCTTGCTGCTGAAGCCGGTTTTTTACCGTGAATCCTGCGCCGAGTGCCTCTGCCACTTTGCGTTGTGTCGCGTCGGCATTGGCCTCGGGGTCGAGTTTTATCTCTATTGCCGATGCTTCGGTGTCGTAAGTGAATAGTGATCTCGCCAAGTCGAGGGGCACGATGAGGCCGTCTTCATCATATTGCGACTGGTCGGAGCGGTATATGCCGCTTATCCTGATGGAGTCGGAATAGAATGACGCTGCGGGGTTGGCGAGGTTGACGCGTCCTTCGCGCCGCGGCGCGAACAACAGCCCGCCGTCACCCGGATATGTCTGAAGCCGGGCAGCAGCCCCAATACTCGCAACCCCACGCGGCGGCGGCAGGGTGCCGCTGCCATTTTGCGGCGGGGCGCCGCTGCCGTTTTGTTGGACATTATGGCTGATGTTACTTTCTGTTAAGTAGTCACCGTAGTCTTTTTTTATCAGTGAGCGGATGGATGTCACTTTGGCGTAGTCGTCAGGGAGTACGCCTTTGAGGGTGACGGGCATCTCCCGGCTGTTGCATATCAGCAGGGCTTTGTCGGAGAGGGTGGGGGTGGCCACTTGCACCCCGGGCAATTGCGTGATCCGGTCGGCGAGGTTGTCGGCATCGGCAAATACCTTTCCTTTCACCGGGCTGACCATCAGGTCGGGCGAGAGGGAGTCGAGTTTGCCGCCGATCACTTCCCTGAAGCCGTTGAATACCGACAGGACGCAGATTATGGCCGCCGTGGCTATGGCCATGGCGCACACCGACACCGTGGAGATGGTCCCCACGGCGGCGTAAGATTTCTTTGACAGAAGATAGCGCCACGCTATCGCGGCGCTAAGTCCATTATTCATTATTCATTCTTAATTATTCATTGGCATCGTCGTGTAGGTGGGTGTCGGCTGCGAGAAGACGGTCTATGTTCTCCACGTAGTCGAGCGAGTCGTCGAGGAAGAACGAGAGGTCAGGGCATTTGCGCAGCGTGTCCTTCACGGCCTGGGCGAGTTCGTAGCGGCAGGTCTTGGTCTGACGCTTGATGTTTTCGAGTATCTCGTTGGCCTTTGCCGGCGGGAATATGCTC
>CAJUIJ010000128.1 GCA_910586175.1 uncultured Muribaculaceae bacterium
TCAATCAAGGCAATGTATTCGCCATTGTTCTGCATCCTGTTGTTGGGAGTGTTCGCACCGATTCTCGAAGAAGGCATCTTTCGACTCGGACTATCATTTAAAAGATGGCAGATAGCATTGGGAGCTGCATGTATTCCGGCATACATACTTGTGCAAGGTTTAGGAAAAGTATCTCCAACCAATGCTATATGCTTAGGCATAGCAATTGGATTGATATTCTGCCTTATATATTTCTTGACAACTGACAAATACTGGGTAAAGGAGAAGAAACGATACTATCATTGTGCAATATGGTTTTCAAGTATTTAATTTGGTTTACTTCACCTAATGGCATTCACCACATGGAGCATAGAAATGGTTCCTTATATGTTGTGCATCATTGCAGTACCATTCTTTGGTGGATGTGCAATAACATATTACCGAATCAATCTCGGATTCTGGTGGGGAGTTGGACTCCACATATTCAATAATCTTCCGGCCATAGCTATGTTGGTATTAAATTGAGGAGAATATTATGTATACCGATTTAAGATTTCATTCCACTGGCATTAAATCTTAAATCGGTAGCTAAGGTGCTATTCTCGCCTTTGGGAACTCAAAATAGCAAAAATTTCAACAGAAAATATCCCCTTGCGATATTATCTGTTGAAATTTTTACTTTCTTTGCATCATGACTCTCGAAGATTTCAGAAATACACCATTCCGGATGCAGTCCCTTAGTTCAGTTTTCACTGATTGCGTCAATCTTGCAACTAAGGCAAAGCGATTGGAACACGATGGTAAAATAATAAGGCTAAAAAAAGGATTGTATGTAACAAGCCCTCGGACAAGCCGTATAGAATTATCACCGTTTCTCCTCGCAAATCATATATATGGGCCTTCATATGTGTCGATGCAGACAGCACTACGTTATTACGGGCTTATTCCAGAGGCTGTCTATTTTGTACAATCTATAACCACAGGAGTTTCACGACACTATAAGAATATGGTGGGCACATTTAATTACATTCATGTCCCGTCGAGATATTATAATATCGGTGTGACAATGAAAGAAAGCGCAGGAGCGACATTTATGATTGCTACTCCAGAAAAAGCACTTGTTGATTTTATGGTATTCACGCCAAATCTGAATCTGAGATTTCAAACTGCAATGCGTGAATATCTTGAAGATGACATACGCTTTGATATGGATGCACTTCTGAATTTCGACCTCGGCATAATTAAAGAGTGTGCCAAAGTATCACGCAAGAAAACAATGTTGAATCAGCTTATAAAATTTATAGAGAATGAGCGGAATATTTGAGAGTATGTTGTCTTCATACGACACATCAACTGATATAGCCAAAAGAAATGCCACTTATGAAGTGATGCAACAGGTAGCACTTGCCGGACTTCAACGTGGAGGATTCTTTGAAAAGGCTGCTTTTTATGGAGGCACATGCCTCCGCATATTCCATGGCTTAGGCCGTTACAGCGAGGATATGGATTTCACATTGTTAAAGGAAGATTCGTCGTTCAACATTGAGTCCTATTTTCCTGCAATAATAGAAGAATTCAAGGCACTGGGGCGCGATGTTGTGATAACTAAGAAAACAAAACGCAATTTTGGCAATGTAGAGTCCGCCTTTTTAAAGGACGATACTCACGTTTATAATTTGGCATTCCAAACGGAGAAAAGCCTGAAGATAAAGATTGAAGTGGACACACAGCCACCGTTAGGATTCATGACCGAACAAAAACTATTGCTTCAACCATTCTCGTTCATGACAAGATGTGTCACGCTGCCTGATTTGTTCGCAGGCAAGATGCACGCTCTCGTTTACCGCAAGTGGGGACATCGGGTAAAAGGCCGTGACTGGTACGATTTCGAGTGGTATGTACGAAATGGAGTGCCCCTGGATTTTGAACATTTTAGACAGCGTGCCTTTGATTTCAATGGCGAGGATTTGAACAAAGAAGACTATTTGAAAGTGCTAACCGAAAGACTTGCCACAACTGATATCGATGCAGTAAAAAAAGATGTCCTTCCGTTTATCAAAAATCCCTCTGAACTTGACATATGGAGCAATGAATATTTTGTGCAACTTGCCGGCATGATGAAGTTTCAAGACAATATAATCTGACTCTGAAATTATTTACTCTGTAGTATCGTCTCAACTTTCCAAGAGTAAATTTATGAAGTCAAAATCGACGAATTGGCACACTTCTGAGCCTAACATCATTAAAAATGAGGGGGCCTAAATAAGGAATCCTCATATTTTAAGGTTCTAATTCAACGATTTTTATTATATTTGCACATACAAATCACAAGATATTAACGCTTCGGAACTTGCAGAAAAATACAACTGCGAATCATTGATTTCGCAACAGTAACCGGCCTTTGTATTAATACTGAAGAGTTATGGTTAGTGCACGGCAAGTTTCAATAGTTGCCTATAGGTATGACTGATAATATAGATAATTATACGGATATTTGCAATAACAATTGTGAAGATATGCAGACCATTGTGAAGTGCAAGAATTGCGGATGCTCTTGCACTTCCCGTTATTGTCCTGATTGCGGACAGTCTGTATCTGAAAGAAGAATTGACAACAAGACATTTTTCATAGGCATTATTTCCGGACTGTCGCGCATCAACAAAGGTTTCCTATTTACTGCCTGGAATTTGCTGATACACCCATGGAATGTTATCAGAGATTATATTCAGTGCAGACGAATCCGATATGTTGCGCCTATCTCTATGCTTATCTTCACATGTTTCATCAATGCCTTTATCAGCACACTTGTGATTGGAAACGGACCTACCACTGTTTCAGACATGGATGGTGCGGAAGCACCGATATTCTTTAAAATATTGCTATATGTAGGCCACTTCCTAATGAACAATGCTTTGGCCCAGAATTTGACCGTCTATTTACCTGCCATCATAGCAATACCTATAGTATATGGCAGAGTTGGAGCGAAAAAATATAATATGGCTGAATATCTGACAGCCATGATATACATGGCATCGGCTTTTATTATTTTTGATACAATCACACTGCCCATCTATGCATTGTCGGAGTCACTATATTCCGGCTTGGGATTTTGCTATACGATACTTATGTGCGCAATAGGGATGTATATTGCATTTCCGATAGGCTCAAGGAAACGTCGCGCATCCTATTATATAATATACCTACTCGCCGTATTGCTGATATATCTTATAGTTTTCGTGATGTTGGGCTTGATTATCGGACTCGGCAGAACATCAATGTAGAATATCAAAACGTCCCATAAATCATTTCTTATCTATGATTTATGGGACACTTCATATCAATTTTCAGTTCCGGTCCACTTCTCGTAGTGAATCTTCGAAGGATTCCACTTATCCTTAGGTTCGGGGGTTTCAGCCGGATAACCGATGGGGATGACATTAAGAGGAATAATATCGTCGGGAATGTCGAGCATTTCCTTAAGCAGGCCAACACGCTGCTTTATGGGGTATATACCACACCATACAGCCCCCAATCCGAGCGAATGGGCTGCGAGAAGGAGGTTTTCTGTTGCGGCCGAAGCATCTTGCACCCAATAGTCAGTACCTTCACCATCCAGTGCAGCTTTTAAATCACCGCAAACCACTATTGCAAGAGGAGCCTTCTCTGCCATTTTCATCGAATTGAAATTCTCAGAGATGGCCTTTAAGGTCTTCTTCTCTTTAATTACGATGAAACGCCACGGCTGCTTGTTGACGGCAGTAGGTGCAGCCATAGCGGCTCGCAGCATTGACTCGACCTTTTCTTCTTCTACAGGTTTATCTTGAAAATCTCTTATGCTGGTTCGGGTCATTATTGTTTCAATAGCCCCCTCCTCATGCACAACATTGTCTGCATTGTCTTTGCTATCAATTACGATTTTGATAGAGAGTATCACCAGCGCCACGGCCAAGAGAATGTTAAGAATTTGTGATGTCTTCATGATTATTTATCAGGATTTTGTGTTATTTTAAATAAGCAACCGGTAGGGCAAACAAACCGGCAGTAAGGGCGTTGCACTACGAACGACAGCAACACCACCACAGCAGCGGCGATCAGTACGCCAATTGAAGCCGACTTAAATATAAAAGCCTTGAATAGTTCGTAATCGATCCAATCGAACCATATACCGGCCATCATAATAAAAATCAATGCAAACCAAAGGCATTCCTGAAAAACATTCAAGCCCTTGACTGCTTTAGATGACAACTTGAGTTTGTATCGCACACTCTTGCCACAAAGTTCCTGAATAGAACCGAGAGGACATAACCAAGTGCAATAATGAGACGATTTGCCGAAATATGGATATACAAAAGCCGTAACAAGCATAAGCAATACAGCCAAAGATTGCCAAACATTCACACCATTCGCAATATAATTGATAAATAGTTCATAAGAAAGGAATGTTCCGCTCCAGAATCCAAGCACTACTACATTAAGAGCGAGCTGAGAGAAACGATAATACTTATTTTTAACGAAAAGCGGTAAAAGAGCTGCGCAGACCACTACTAACAATACAACTGCGAACTTCCATGTGAACTCAAAGTCCGGCACACTCTCTTTGTCAGATTCTTGCATAAAACCGTTAGCGTAGGCCACACCTTCCTGAATCGTAGCATTCAATGCGTTTGACGATAACGTGGCTCCTGAAACTGCATCTACATGTTTGGCCGATACATCATTGACCGAAGTTCCTAACCACTGAGGTATAATAGCACTACTGGCCCTTTTGAAAAAATCCTCAGTTTCCGAGTTTTTAAGGGGTTCAATATTTGCGATTGCACCATCTTTAATGGTAATTTCAAGCGGCACCGAGCCACCAAACCCCCTGATATCCTTTGCAATGGAGGAAGTGTTGACCACTACCGCACCATCAACTCTTGTCAATGGTGAAGAATCATTGGTTGCCTCAACCTCCGGTGCATTAAGGTCATGCCCGAAAATGCTTCCATTTCGCTGCACAGCGACCCCCGTCAAAATTAGAAAACAAGTGAGCAATCTCACCAGCATCCTGATTCGTTGATACATAATATAAATTGGAGTTAAGTTAATAAAACTTCACTTTGATGAGTCAATAATCATCATCAAAACAGTCGAAGTTGTCAAGAGAGGAATTGAAGCCATTATCCAAGTCACTGTCGAAATAATCATCACTATAATTGTCATAATGATTATCGCACCAACGATTTCGAGTGCAGTCCAAACTGTGAAGGGGATCATAGTCATTAATACAATCATGATCACAATCACAATCGAAGTCATTATTATACGAAGCATGAGGTGTTTGATTGGCAAATGTGTCACTTCTATGACCGCCAAATAACCAATCGAGCACAATGAGCTTGCGCCAGAATTTCCAAAGACCCATAATAAACTTGTTTTGATGTTGTAACCGCAAATTTAATCAAAAAAATCCAAATATTTGTGGCTTTGGTCACCACAAATATTTGGATAATATATCGTACTCTAAATGATGTGGTTATTTAGGTGGCTGCCAAAACAAAACATCGTTCGAGACACATTTCGATCTTGTATAATCGGGCTTAAAGTCCTCGGGAACAAGAATAACATAATTCCGCTTTGCGTATGGATGGATATTAACATCTTCGGCTCCAAATCCATTAAAGCAATTGGCTTCTAAGGCATATAAATTCTTCGTCATATAGTAATCAAGATACCACGCTTTATCAGTATCTGAGTCATAATGATTCGCTTCAGGATTAAGTACCATAGGTTCATTGGAGATTAATTTTGCACGGACTTCGTTCAACCCGAGTAAATTTCCGGCTTCATCAGTAATCCAGGCATTGAATGAAGGATCCATCCATATCCACTTATTCAGTTGTGAGGACCAAACAGCATTTATAACATGACAATCGTTTTCCATAACCTTAGGATAGCATGTTATGTATCTTGAAGGAATGCCCATTGAAAGCAGGCATTCATTAAGAAGCATCGCCATACCTCTACAATTTAGTGTACCTTTACCGTTTGCACAAGAATCAACAAACACCAAACCATTCATAGGCTGCGGATTACCTTTCGACCCATTATGTTGGATGTAATTATGTACGAATGTGGTGAGATTTTTGATTTTTGAAATTTCATCACCGATTCCTGCAATGCTATCAAGATTTAACCGGTTTCTCAATTCTACAAGTTTTTCTGTATTTGCCGGCTCATATACAAAAGAGAGCGAGTCTACCACCTCTTCGTTGTATGGCTTAGCATTTTGTAAGATTACTTGAAAATCGTAATCTTTCATTTTATCGAGCCAGGCTTGAAAATATTTGTTGCCACGAAGTGGATCCAGATCAGTGTCTTTAAGAGCATGCTTATATTCATGCCATCCTAATGCCGTAGCTGCTTGGAGAGAAGAAATTGCAGCTATGGTATCTCCACATAGAGATTGATAGCAAGCGATGTCGTAAAGTAGAGTTTTTTCCAATCCAAAGGGCTTGATGAAATTATCATCAAACAGCGATAGTTTCGCGAGAGCTTCCATATCCGCATTTAGTGCACCATTATAGTCTTTGGCTTCGCGCAAAGAATGAACCTTGTCAATTAATGGGAGAATCTCACGCTGAAGATCATCTTGGGTATTATAAGACTGTGCGAAAGCTAATTTCGGACAGACACACAATACCATAAAACCGATGTAATATATTAACTTATTCATTGCCATAGTTTATTTGTGGAGATTGACAGAATTTTAAACGAGTTACCTAAGGAAGCGAGTGTATTATGGGCTTCGAGAGTTTATAACCGGTGGGTAATACTTTATGGCACCAGAAGTTTATATCCACTCAGCTGATTGGCTATATCGGTCAATTTGATTGGCACATTGACTTGCTGTCCGTTGAGTGTCAGCGTTACTGAGGTATTATTAAACACCTTCATTTTCTTGAATGTCATAGTTATAGACATTCGATTACCCTCTTGTGTTGTAACCATCGATGTGGCATCATAGGTCTTACCATCGTTATTGAACTTGGCACAACATGTTTCTGACCCGGATTTATAATTGTTGTCAACAATTACTATTGTGGTCTTGCCATTATTGTTATCCAGATGCGAGAACAGGAATTTTGCGTTTGCATTGACAGCAACGGCAGTGCAAATC
>CAJUIJ010000129.1:0-4466 GCA_910586175.1 uncultured Muribaculaceae bacterium
CCTTAAAGACCTTAAAGACCTTAAAGTCCTTAAAGTCCTTAAAGTCCTTAAAGACCTTAAAGACTTTAAAGACCCTAAAGACCTTAAAGACTTTAAAGTCCTTAAAGACCCTAAGTCCTAAATTACTTAAGTGTGCCGGCCTCAGCCTGCTTGATCATCTCCTCGTTAGCGTAGATATAAATCTCCACACGGCGGTTCTCTGCGCGGCCTTCAGCTGTCGCGTTGCTGGCAACATAGTCTGTCATAGGACGACCCTCGGCTGTGATACGGCTCTTGGCCACACCCTGGTTCACAAGGAAAGTCTCCACTGCATCAGCACGGCCATTAGCAACCTTTGTATTGGCAGCCATCGAACCTGTATTGTCGGTGAAACCATACACAGCCACGTCTGTGTTGACATTCTCCTTAAGGTTAGCTGCAAACTTGCTGAGGTCTGTGCGTGCAGACTGGCTGAGAGTTGTGCCGTTGGTCGGGAAGAGGATACCGCCATCAAATGTCACGCGGATAGCCTTGAGGCCATTAGCGTCAGTAGTCTCCTCCACCTTAGCCTGCTGTGCAAGCTGCTCCTCGAGCTGCTTCTTCTGCTTGTCCATGTGGTTACCGATAAGTGCGCCTACACCTGCACCTACAGCTGTGCCTACAGCTGCACCGATGCCGGCACCTTTACCCTTGCCGATAAGTGCGCCTACGCCGGCACCCACTGCTGCGCCGCTACCGCCACCGATCAAGGCACCCTTGCCGGTGTTGTTCATGTTACATGCTGTTCCACCGATCAGCATCGCGCTGCTCACTGCAGCCACCAATAAGATTCTAATTGCTTTCATCTTTTTATATATTTTGGGGTTAATAATTATCAATAGCAATCTCTATCTCCATAATCTCCATCCTAATCCCAAATTCTCAATAAGTATCACCCAAAAGGGGGCTACACATCCCTTTAGATTATACAAACATTGTTAACTTTGGTTTAATCACTGTCCTGATTTTCTCATAATTCCACCATTTTGCCCTTTTTGAAGAGCAGTGGGGCAATCCTGATTCAGAGCGCACCCTGCTCCACAAGCGTGGCCACCCTGTCTATTATGGCATCTTCCTTATTCTTTTTGGGATTAAACCCGGCGCGCAGGTTCAATCCGAAGAATCGCCCGAAAGTCTGCCAGAAGCCGGCCCTGAAACTCCCTAAGAATGCCTTCACGATATTGAAGCTCGTCTGGTCGGTCTCCCGGTTGATCAGCTTGATCATCACCTTGCCCTGATTCTTGGTCATCTTCTTCACGACGGGCTTGTACTGCTCGAAAATATCTTTCTCAAGCGTTTTAAGGTGCCTCTCGCGCGTTTTCT
Source organism: uncultured Muribaculaceae bacterium (assembly GCA_910586175.1). Lineage (GTDB taxonomy): Bacteria > Bacteroidota > Bacteroidia > Bacteroidales > Muribaculaceae > Lepagella. The sequence goes on from CAJUIJ010000129.1 coordinate 1,342, forward strand.
TGTCTGGTATGGTCTGGATATACTCATACGTCTCGCAAAGCGTCGAAAACGCAAGTTTTGCATACGGAAGTGTCTTCTTGACATCCCTCACCGTCTTCCAGTAAAACTGTTCCTCCTTCTTGTTCTTGAATTTCAGGGGAGGATAGACAGTTATATTACGGATATAAGTGAGCCGGCAAGTGTCGCCATACTCATCCACAATATGTGTATACCCCTCATAGGCCTTCACCTTAAGTTGAAGCTCCTCGCGAGTTTCCTGCCCAAACGCCGATACCGTAAAGAGCGACATCACAGCTAAAATAGCGACAATCAAGCCACACTCTCTTCCCGGGCTCCGAAGCAAGTCCCAAACCCCGATGATATGCCAAAATCTTTCCTTTCCCATCTATCTCTGTTATTCAGATCCCAAATCAAGAGGCCTAAAGCTAAAGAGCCCAGACCCCCTCACTTCCTAAACGGAAAAGCAAGTCAAAAATTGAAAGTCCGTTATCAACTTTAGCCCTGACCTCACTGCGCACTCCCTCCATCCCCTCGGCCTTAATGGCCTCGACATCAATCCAGCCGAGTGCCACATCAAGCAGTCGCCGGTTGAACTCCTCGAGTCCAATCCCTTCGCTATGAGCGTAGACATCCATAAGTTCGGGCATTAGGTGTGCGTAATATGGAGTCTTGCCATAGGCAGCAAGCAGGGCACCTTCATGCTCGCGTCGCCATTTGCCATGCTCTGACACACCGGGGAGTGCACCTTGGCTCTTCAAGGCGTGCGCCCCGCCCTCCACTGGCACCGTAAGCGTGATGCCGTGAAGATGGCAACGTGCGAACTCCTTGCCTTGGACTCCGGTGGCAAGGTTGGCAGCCTTACGAGCTTCATCATCACCCATGCCCTCAATCACCCCATGCAGGTAGACTCTTGTCCAAGCCACGCTCGGGCCGAAAGGTGTCACCATTTCCCAGCACTCTTGTCAGGGTTAGGATTCGACAGGAACCTATCCCATCGCATCTTGCCATCAGTCCAACCGCGCTCCTGATCCAAACTCATGATGATAAACACCGGTGAGCCTACGATATGGTCTTCGGGCACAAAGCCCCAGTAGCGCGAATCAAGGCTGCGGTCGCGGTTGTCGCCCATCATCCAGTAATAGTCAAGCTTGAAAGTATAGTAGTCACTCTGCTTGCCGTTGATATAGATCTTGCCATCGCGAACAGCCAAGTCATTACCTTCATACACGCGTATGCATCGCTCATACAGGGGCAGGTTGTCGGTGGTCAGCTTCAAGGTGCTTCCGCGCTTGGGTATCCAGAATTCACCCATATCCGGGCGTGTCCAGCCATAGCTGTTGCCCAATGGGAACACCCCCGTCAGGTCCAGGATGCCGCTTTCGGTCTCACGCTGCAATGGCGCAATCACCTCTGGCCATGATTCCACACTCTTCTTCATCTCCTTGCTCAGAGGCACGTCATAAAACCAGAATCCTGCATAGTCGTTGCGCATCGGGTTGTATTGATGGTCTTCCACACGCACACCGATTTCATGCCATTTCTCAGCGCTCACCGGACGGCTCACAGGTATGATGTAATTATACTCCACATTCTCCGGCTCCGCTATCGCCTTGCCGTTGATATATACAGTGTCGTTGCTGATGCGAAGCCGTTCGCCGGGCAAGCCTATAGTGCGCTTCACATAGTTCTCCCTGCGGTCCACCGGACGCCAGGCTATCTCTCCGTATACATCAGGCTGGCTAAGCAATTTCTGCTTCGCCTCCGAGCGTGTCAGACCCTGACGCTCCATATCGTTAAGCACTTGATAGTAGTCGCGGTTTTGCATCTTCATCAGCACCGTGTCGCCCTGCGGGAAGTTGAACACCACGATGTCGCCGCGCTCCACGCTCCGGCGTCCCGGCATGCGGTGATACTCAAGCTGCGGATTGTCAAGATAGCTCTTGCAGTTCAGCACCGGGAAGGTGTGCTGCACCAAGGGGAAGTGTATCGGTGTCTGAGGAACACGGGCACCATACACGGTCTTGTCTACCCAAAGTCGGTCCCCTACAAGCAGCGACTTCTCCAAGCTCGACGACGGTATCTCATACTGTTGGCCTACAAACCCGAAAATAAAGTATATCAGCACCAAGGCATACACTATGGCATCTACCCAGGCCATGACAGTGCGGGTCAACCCTTTCTTCTTCTTCCACCAGCCAAAAGGGATATAACCCAAGATATAGATGTCAAGAAGCAATAGCCAGAGCAATGCCAACCAGGGATTGCCCATCAGCACGACCCACAGGAAAAACACCGCCGACACTACCCCGAATCGTATCCAGCGGGTAGGCTTGACAGCCTTGATACGCCCCAAGAAGCTCTTGTCTGCCACTACATCTGTCCCCTTATTTCCCCGATTATCCGAGTTTCCCCGTTCATTTATATTATCTTCCATGAAGTTTCCTATTAAAAAGTAGCCTTTCCCCAAATTCCTAATTGATAATCTCTTCCATCATCTCGTCAATGTCATGGTAGCCCTTTTTGCCAACAAGCCACTCTGCTGCCATAACGGCTCCCAAGGCAAATCCACCGCGCGATTTAGCTGAGTGGGTGATGGTGATGTCATCAACCGGAGAATCCCACTTTATGGTGTGTATTCCCGGCACTTCTGCCTCGCGTATATGGTTTATGATAAGTTTCCTCTCTTCGGGAGCCTCGCTCCATCCATCCATGCGTCCGGTCTCGGCCACGATGTCATCGGCAAGCGTGATAGCCGTGCCTGACGGATGATCCAATTTGTGGATATGGTGAGTCTCCGTCATATACGGTGTGTAGTCGGCAAGCTTATCCATGATTCGGGCCAAATGCCTGTTTACTGCCTTGAACACATTCACCCCCACCGAATAATTGGAGGCCCACATAAGGCTTCCTTCACCGCTGTCGCAACGTGCGCGCATCTCCTCAAGCCGGCTTTTCCCCTCCATGAGCGAAGAGGGTTCCTTTACCCAGCCTGTAGTGCCGCTTACCACAGGAACTCCGGCCTCCAGACACTTCTCCACGTTGGCATAGCCGGTAGCCGGGGTCGTGAACTCGATAGCGACATCGCTGCTTCTGAAAGCCTCCCCGTTAAACTCTTCCTGATTGTG
>CAJUIJ010000129.1:4476-7103 GCA_910586175.1 uncultured Muribaculaceae bacterium
CTGATTGTGGTGGTCAATCCGGCAAGTCACCTCATGCCCACGCTCAAGAGCAATCCCCTCAATCATCTTCCCCATCTTCCCATATCCAATCAATGCAATTTTCATCTTGTTTGTCGCTAAAACCCAAAGGCTATATTGTCAATATACATAGTGAGTCCCTCTGTCCCGACGAAGGCCTCTCCGCATGTAGAGGAGGCCATTACAAGCACGTGGGTAGGCACAGCATCAGCCGGAGCCCACCCCTCTTCCTGCACGGGCACGAGTTTCCCCTTCGAATTATAGGCATGATATGCCTTGGAGCCATTCAGAAGCCCCATATACGGCTTGTAGAAACTCTGCTTGGTGATGTCGCCATAATGTATCGGCAACTGATGTCCGCGTGTCAACGCGATGCTGCGGTTGTATCGTTCCCTGCCGGTCCCTACGCGAAGAGCATGTATATTTCCCTTGGCATCCTCCCATCGTTTCTGGAGAAGCACATACACCTCTGCCTGATCGCGCCCCGCAAGTGTCTTCTTGCTTCCGAAGCCCGTTGCCTTGACGCGATGGTTCACGTTCGGCATATCTACTTTGAAATCATATACCAACGCCTTCGGGCGTTTGGTATATGGCATGCCCATCTCCATCTTGCCATAAGGATTCTTGGTCGATGATATAGGTTCGCGCACCTTCCCCAGGAAGATGGTACCCGTCACCATTACATCCATGTTGAGCAAGCCCAACACCTTGACCTCCTCGATTTTTGTGGTCAGTTTGGCCATCTTGTTGCCGTTCACAACTGCCGGCTCCACCGTGTTGGAGGCCTTGACTACCCCCGATACCTTTGCATATACATTGCTCGATGCCCACGGACTCCCCTGTGGTGTATATGCCACATTCCCGTTAATCGTGCGTGTTGGTCCTATGGCATAGACTGTCTTGGGTTTCCCTCCGATCACTTTCGACTCTTTGAGGTTGCGGGTCACCCACTGCGACATGTCGCCATATTTAATCTTCTCAAGTGTCAATGCCGAAGCGCCCTGACACATAATGAGCGCCATCATTACGACAGCTAATCCTATTAACTTCCGCATAATGGCGCAAATTTACAAAAAAAATCCCAATATTCCATAACTCGCAAGCAGAGTTATGTTTGTGTGCTATGTTTGCCGCGGCTTTGTCGCGGCTTTGAGCTTGTTTACCTCTTGAGTGTCCGCAGGAAGTGGTCCACCCATTCGCTGCGTTCCGGAGTGGCAAGCATCACAGTGGTCACCTGCTCTCCGTCATAAGGAAGCACGAGTATAGTCACCTTGCTACCCTCAAGTTCGCCGGTTGCCTTGGCGCCGTTGCATTTGCCATATTTCACCTTATCCACATGCGGATTCGGTATCTTGAGCTCAGTGGCCATACGGCGGCAGATTTCGAAAGCTATCTTCTGGTTGGTTCCTTTCTCCGATTCGTTACTCATAGAAAGCCCGAACGAGCCGTCGGGATACTTCGCTACAAAGCTCGAGCCTTTATCAACCATTATACCGGCCGGTAGCTCAAACTCGTAGCCGGCATAGTCCATATTGATATACCATTCTGCCTGACCATCCTTGCCGACAACATCCTCTCTATGCACAGCAGGTGCTGTTGTCATGTCGCCTGTGAGGTCCGGACCTTCACTCTCTTTTATCTCCTGGGCATGGCTGACCATACCCGACATCATGGCCAAAGCCAAAGCTGCCATTACCTTTTTCTGTATCATCCTTTCTATGTTTATGTTTATTTTTTATCAAGCACGCTCTAAATCTCACCAAGAAATCTTGCGGTGTTCTTGGCGATAACCGGAGTCATGTCATTGCCACGCACATGCGATATACGGGCTATTACCTCCTCTATAGTGAGTTCCGATTCGTCGGTCTCCGCAAGTATCAGCTCCTCGGGCATCTCCCGCAGTGTCTCTGCATTGAAGTTGGCTCCGAACGAGAAGTATATGCCCGGCCTGCGCAACATGTACGACATTTCCGGCTTGCCTCGGAAACCATGTATCAGCCAATTCTGACGTGGTTGGAGATCTTTCTTAAGGCCCACTATGATATCCGAGGCCTTGACATTGTGTATCACCAATGGTTTGCAGAGTTCTTCCGACAGGAGCACTTGGCGCTTAAGCACCTGGAGTTGCCTGAACAATGGCACACCTGCCACATTCAAGTCCACACCGGCCTCTCCGACAGCAACTACCTCAGGCATACGCGCAAGCTTGTCAAGCTGCTCCCAGATGCTCTCCGGTATTTCCTGTATCGTGTCCCACGGATGTATGCCCACGCTGTAGGCCTGACCCGGTTCGATAGCCGGTAATGTCTGTTCGCCTCCCACGCGCAGAGATATCACGCCAAGCGGTTGCGGCCCTGTGTGATGTGTATGTATGTCAAGCAATATCCTGCATTTAGGATGCTCTTCTTTCTCCATTTTGACGCTCTCGTTGATTACGAGCTCGTCACGGACCTCTTCGGCCCCCATAAAATTTACCCTTGTTTCCATACCTAAAGCAATATGTTGGTTTATATGTTATATAACACAGCTTTTACTCCATAAGTTCTAAAACCGAAACATTAGTGTCCACTAAAAAATCATAAGAGTACTTTGAAATTATTGATATTCAA
>CAJUIJ010000130.1 GCA_910586175.1 uncultured Muribaculaceae bacterium
ATTCCGGTGGACCGTAGCCGTTACCGTGTGGTACAGACTCCCCAGACATTTGTTGCATCTGCATTGCATGAGGCATTTCGCGTCACTGCAGGAAAAGAATTTACAGACGAGGCCTCCCGTTTTCAACAGCTTGACCTCGAAAACATAAAGATAGTGGAGAGTATGGGAAGTCCGAGCAACATAAAAGTTACACATCCCACAGACTTTGTCGTGGCTGAAACTCTCCTCAAGCTTCAAATGCGTAGTAGAGAAAGATGAATTGTTTTCTCGATAGTGACATAAAGTATCTTAAAGGTGTAGGCGAAAAGCGAGCAAAGGTGCTCGCCACAGAACTCGGTATATCCACATTCCGGGAACTTCTATATACATTTCCGTTCAGACATATTGACAGAAGCCGGTTTTACCGCATCCGGGAGCTGAACGGAGAGATGCCATATGTGCAATTGAGAGGAAGATTCATAAGTTTTTCGATTGAAGGAGAGGGTGCACGCAAGCGACTTCTCGGGCTTTTTTCTGATGGAGAACGCCTTATACAAACTGTATGGTTTTCAAAAGTCAACGCCCTTAAAGATTTGTATAAGCCGGGCGTTGACTACGTAATATTCGGGAAACCATCGGAATATCGCGGTGGATATAATCTTGTGCATCCCGAAGTCACTCCTTACGATCCGCAACGCCCCACCACCGGTTTCCAAGGGGTATACAGCCTGACTGAGGGTATGCGTAAATCCGGTTATTCGCCACGTTTTCTTTCCCAACTTGCCGACAGACTCATATCAATGCCCGGCTTCGAGACCATAGAGGAAACGTTACCGGCAGAGGTCGTAGCCGAGATGCATCTTATGTCGCTGAAAGAAGCGCTGCGTAACCTTCATTTCCCCGCCGACAACGCGCACTTGCAGAAAGCGCGAGAACGCATGAAATTTGAGGAGCTGTTTTATTTGCAGCTCAATATCTTGCGATTTGCGCGCGCCCGTAGTCGCAAGATAGTCGGGCGTATATTCAGTAGAATCGGTGACAATTTCAATAACTTTTATTCTGAATGTCTTCCATTTGAATTGACAGGTGCACAAAAGCGTGTGCTTCGGGAGATACGCAATGATATGCGAACCGGAAGACAGATGAACAGACTGCTACAAGGAGATGTTGGGTCGGGCAAGACAATGGTGGCATTTATGTCAATGCTGATGGCATGTGACAATTCGTGTCAAGGCGCACTGATGGCACCCACTGAAATTCTCGCAACGCAACATTACGAAACACTGAGAGCCTGGGGGGAGCAAATAGGCTTGCAAGTACGTCTTCTCACCGGAAGCACCCGTGCCAAAGAGCGACACGAAATACATACCGGTTTGCTCAATGGAAGTATAAATATAGTGGTCGGCACACATGCATTGATAGAGGATGCGGTGCAATTTAAAGAACTCGGTATTGTGGTCATTGACGAACAACATAGATTTGGAGTAGCACAGAGGGCAAAGATGTGGGCTAAAAGTCAGGTGCCACCACATGTACTTGTGATGACAGCTACTCCAATTCCACGTACACTCGCCATGACTGTATATGGAGACCTTGATGTGTCTGTAATCGATGAATTGCCACCCGGCAGAAAGCCGGTGTTGACACTGCTTCGTTATGATGACAACCGCATGGAAGTAAACAAGCTCTTGGCCCGTGAACTTGCTGCCGGTCGTCAGGCTTACATAGTATATCCACTAATCACTGAAAATCCTAAATTGGAGCTGAAAAGCGTGGAAACCGGCTTCGAACGTATAGCCGGACTTTTTCCACAATATAAGGTATGCTGCGTGCATGGCCGTATGAAGCCTGATGTCAAGGATGCGCAAATGCAAAAGTTCGTGAGTGGAGAGGCAAGAATACTCGTGGCAACAACAGTGATAGAAGTAGGTGTAAATGTGCCGAACGCTTCGGTTATGGTGATTGAAAATGCCGAGCGATTTGGGCTGTCACAGATGCATCAGCTTCGCGGACGGGTAGGACGCGGTTCAGACAAAAGCTATTGCGTATTAGTCACAAAGCAAAATATAAGTGCAGATACGCGCAAGCGACTCACCATCATGACTGACACCACCGATGGTTTCCTTATTTCAGAAGCCGACATGCAGTTGCGTGGTCCGGGTGACATGGAAGGCACCCAACAGAGCGGGCTTGCATTCGCCCTCAACATTGCAAATCTCGCCACAGATGGTCAAATACTCAATTTCGCAAGGCAGACGGCAATACGGGTACTCAATGCACATTCAGACTTGGCCGAGATTAAGAACGAGCATGCCGACATATCCGAAGGAATTCTACCACTTTCCAAGGCCGGGGTTGCCACTATTCGTCGCGAATTGAGTTACAGATTCAGGAAAGATGTGGACTGGTCGCAGATATCCTGATATTATAAGGATAGCGGAAATAATTGATATATAACATGTGCAGTTTGCACCATATGTTGAGAATATTAGAAAAAAATATTAATTTTGTAATGAGTTATAACAACATAACGTTATAAATCATGGCGACATGTAACTCATGGCGACATGTAAACTCATGTTGCCACGTTGGTTGGCGGCCCAACTCTAATATTAGCAATATTATAACAAAATCAACATATTACATCATTCACATGAAAAAACTTATTTTAGGGACAGTCGGCCTTTCATTGGCATGTGTCCCCGCGATTGCCAAAGATCGCATCACAGTTAACCCGAATGCTGTTAACACAGAGACAATCCTGCACGCATGGAGTTGGAACTTCCCTGAAATGGCCCGCAGCATGAAAGAGATTGCCGATGCCGGATTCACCATGATTCAGACATCACCCGTGCAAAAGTGCTATTCACCCAAAGGTAGCGGCAAAAAAATATTTGACGAAAATGTCACAGAAGGTAATTGGTATTACTACTACCAACCAACCGATTGGAAAATCGGTAATGACATACTCGGCACACGCGACCAGATGAAGCAGATGATGGATTCAGCTGCCAAATATAACATCAAGGTAATCGTAGATGTTCTTCCCAACCATACAGCCTTTGATATTGATGCTGTGTCTGAAGACTTCTATAAAGCCGTAGGAGGACGAGACAAGATGTATCACAGCAACGGACTCAAACCTGTACGAGACTGCAACAACCGTATGGAATGCACCTTGTGGGGTTCAGGAGGACTTCCTGACGTGAACACGGAAAACCCTGACTTCCAGAAATATTATATGCAGTTTGTAAATGACTTGCTAAGCCTTGGGGTGCGTGGATTCCGCTACGACACTGCAAAACATATCGGAGTGCATTCAGACCCGGTAGATGCAGCATCGGGAGTTAAAGAGAATGACTTTTGGGATGTTGCTACCGGTCGCAAAGCGGTGAAAGGAGTCAAGTTGGCTGTTCCCTATGACTCATTGTTCGTATACGGAGAAGTGCTCCAAGATAAAAATGTGCCTGAATCTGAATATGCAGAATATTTTGGTCAGACAGCTTCTGGTTATGGATGGATGCTCCGTGAGGCTTTGGAAAAACATAGTGCAAAAGGCATAGACCTTAAAAGCTTCCACCACGAGGCAGCACCTGAGCATCTCACCACCTGGGTTGAGAGCCATGACACATATGCAAACGCACACGAGTCAGCACATCTCACAGATGATCAGATACGCGTGGGTTGGGTGTTCTTGACAGCACGTCAGAACGGCACTCCCCTATTCTTCAGCCGTCCTGCCGGTTCAACACGCAGCAATTATTATGGCAACAACGTGCTTGGTGCGCGAGGCAACGACGAATTCAAGCATCCTGAGGTGGTTGCAGTCAACAAATTCCGTACTGCAATGAACGGTCAAAAAGAGGACCTCCAAATAAATGAGGATGGAGAAGTGCTTTTGGTAAATAGAGGTAAGAAAGGTGCCGCAGTCATCAATATCAGCAAATCTGCAAACTTCGTAGACCTTCCCACCGGATTGCCTAACGGAACTTATAAGGATGTGGTATATGGCAAAGAATTCAAGGTGAAGAACGGCAAACTGAAAGGCGCACTCGCACCCGAACGAAGCTATATACTCGTAAAGAAATAAACCAAGCAGAACAATAAACTAAACACCCGATAGCACGCCAAAATAAGAGCTGTTCAATAACACATAAAGATTGAACTTTTTTGGCACACTATTTGTAATAATGTAAGTGGAACATGAGTGATTCATGGGCCACTTACATGTTTTATAGCCGGCGGCATTAAAACAAAGAAACCGCAGCTCATAACCTATAAATCAATAAACCCAAAACATAAAAAACTATGAATATCAAACCGCTTGCTGACCGAGTTCTTATCGAACCGACAGCCGCTGAAGAAACTACAATGGCAGGTATAATCATACCTGATACTGCAAAGGAGAAACCTCTTAAAGGCAAGGTGCTTGCTGTAGGCAATGGCACAAAAGATGAGGAGATGTTGCTCAAAGAAGGCGACACAGTGCTTTATGGCAAATATGCCGGCACAGAAGTGGAGATAGAGGGTAATAAATATCTCATTATGCGCCAGAGTGACGTTCTTGCAGTAATAGGATAATTCTTACTTAAGTCATCAGTTTTTTAATTGTAAATTCAGAAGTATATCATGGCAAAAGAGATAAAATTCAATATCAAGGCTCGCGAAGAGCTTAAGAATGGTGTCGATGCACTCGCCGATGCCGTAAAAGTCACACTTGGTCCCAAAGGCCGCAACGTTATCATCGAAAAGAAATTCGGTGCTCCTCATATCACCAAAGATGGTGTGACAGTAGCACGTGAAATTGAGCTGGAGGATTCATTCCAGAACATGGGTGCGCAACTTGTCAAGGAAGTTGCCTCTAAAACCGGTGACCAGGCAGGTGACGGTACAACTACAGCCACTGTGCTCGCACAGGCCATCATCAATGTGGGCTTAAAGAATGTCACAGCAGGTGCAAACCCGATGGACCTCAAACGTGGTATCGATAAAGCAGTGTCGGCTGTTGTGGAGAGCATCAAGGCTCAGAGCCAAGAAGTCGACGATGACATATCCAAGATAGAGAACGTGGCACGCGTATCTGCCAACGGCGATGAGGAAATAGGTCGTCTGATTGCCGAGGCTATGGAGAAAGTGAAAAAAGAGGGCGTCATCACAGTGGAAGAGGCAAAGGGCACTGAAACCTCAGTCGACATTGTAGAGGGTATGCAGTTCGACCGTGGATATATTTCTCCCTACTTTGTCACCAATTCTGAAAAGATGGAATGCGAGATGGATTCTCCTTATATCCTTCTTTACGATAAGAAAATCTCGAACCTCAAGGACATGCTCCCCATCTTGGAGGCCGTTGCACAGTCCGGACGTCCGCTTCTTATTGTAGCAGAAGATGTTGACAACGAGGCACTCGCCACATTAGTGGTTAACCGTATTCGTGGCAGTCTTAAGATTTGTGCCGTCAAGGCTCCCGGCTTTGGCGACCGTCGCAAAGAGATGCTCGAGGATATAGCTATCCTGACAGGTGGTAACGTTATCTCTGAGGTGAAAGGTATGCAGCTTGCACAGGCTACAGTCAATGATCTCGGCACCGCCGAAAAGGTGTCGGTCAATAAAGACAATACCACAATAGTGAACGGAGCCGGCTCAAAAGATGCAATTGCAGCGCGCGTGGGCCAGATTAAATCACAAATCGAAACCACTACATCCAACTACGATAAGGAGAAACTTCAGGAACGTCTTGCGAAACTCGCAGGCGGAGTGGCAGTGCTTTATATCGGTGCTCCCTCGGAAGTTGAAATGAAGGAGAAAAAAGACCGTGTGGACGATGCACTCTCAGCTACACGTGCTGCAATCGCTGAAGGTATTGTGCCCGGTGGTGGAGTGGCTTACATTCGCGCACTTTCTGCTCTCGATGAACTCAAGGGCTGCAACGATGATGAGACTACAGGTATCGGCATAATACGCCGTGCCATTGAGGAGCCGATGCGCCAGATAATGGAGAATGCAGGTCTTGAAGGTGCTGTAATACTCCAGAAAGTTAAAGATGGTAATGGCGACTTCGGTTACAATGCACGCACTGATTCATTTGAGAACTTCTTCGAATCCGGAGTGATTGATCCGGCTAAGGTGACCCGAGTGGCACTTGAGAACGCTGCCAGCATCGCAGGTATGTTCCTTACTACTGAATGCGTTATTGCAGATAAGAAAGAAGATACCCCCGCTGCTCCTATGTCAGCACCCGGCATGGGCGGCATGGGCGGCATGATGTAAGAAGAATATCGATAGTAAACGACAAAAGGCATACGCAATTGCGTATGCCTTTTGTCGTTTACCAACGTTCTAAATGGTTAATGTATTGTACTATCTTCTCACGATAGTTACACCCGATGGAGATATTATAATGTCCATAGGTACGTCATGTTGCTCCACGGGCACTTCGTCGACGATCTGAAACTCGTAAGCCACTCCTACCTTGGTGGCCTTGGTTGAGGAAAGCAGACGGTCGTAGAAACCTTTGCCTCGGCCGAGACGATTTCCCTTACGGTCGTATGCCACAGCAGGAACCACAATCAGCTCAAGCATATCCGGATTGACCGTCTCATTACCCGTTGGCTCCTCTATATGAAAAGCACCTAATTCAAGACGGCTCTCCTCGTAAGGGAGCACTTCGAGATTCACACCATTTACGCGCGGCAAATAAAATTTCTTCTCTCCATTCCACTTACGCAAAAAATCCCGGGTCGACAATTCATCAGGAAGCGAATGGTACATCAAAATATGCTTTGCCATCAAGAAAGCCGCAGTCTGCTCAAGCTGTGCAAAAACGCACTCGGCTTCCGCCATTTTTTCTGTTTCGAGCAGCATTGACTTCATCGCCTTTATCTTGCGTCTTATCTCAAATTTTTCCATGGTCTATAATTCTAAAATACACATATTACAATATCCATAAAAAGAGTGGAGCACAAGATGCACTCCACTCATATAACGTTTACTATACTGAATTAGTTATTGCCGCAACTAAAATATTATAATCACTTTTTGGGGACACTGCCAAACTTCCGTGGATGAATTTTTCAGATTCAGCCAAAAATGCGTG
>CAJUIJ010000131.1 GCA_910586175.1 uncultured Muribaculaceae bacterium
AATTGAATATCAATAATTTCAAAGTACTCTTATGATTTTTTAGTGGACACTAATGGACATATTAAAAGAAAAATTTAATATATACGAAAACTCCGATTCCAATAACTCTCTTAAAATAGAAATAGACCATTACTATCCCGGATATATAAATATCTGGAATACATCAATGAAAGACTATTCTGATATATCCAGATGGTTCAGCGTTGGATTCTACCACGACGAAGTACGCTTCTATCTTGTAACGAATAATCTTGATCAGGACAAGGTAAAAGAATATGCTCATACTGTTGAATTCTCATTTAGCTCCTCTTCCGGTGGTTGGAGTTGGTATAAATCGGACACTCTTTATTCTTCTATAAAATATTCAGATGATGGAGAAAAGACAGAAGTTCCGGATTTTGAACAGATATTTAGAATCAGTATGGAGTATCTACGCAAACTCTACATCGTCTGAATACAACAAAAGTAGAATATATACAGGTTGTATCTTTCAACAAACAACAATCAATCAAATAAACTAACAATCAAACAATTTCAACATTATGAAAAAAATCTTGATGGCTTTGGTGGTGGCCTTTACCACTGTGGTTTGTAACGCTGCTTCTTATGATGAGGAACAGCTGCTCGGTTATTGGGAAGTTACCAGCATGGAGGGGTATCCATCTCCTGAAATACAGTCTTTCACCGGTCTCTATTTTGGGTCTGTTTATATATTAGGCAGTTCACTCGACCAATCTGAATATGAAAGTGCAGACGATTACATCTTTTGGGAAGGTGGGAAGGTGAGTATATCAAATGACGAAATTGAAGTGAGTGGCACAGGATTCATAGAGAATGGCTATTTTGCTGATTATGATGAGACTGAAGATGCAATATTGCTAAGTTTCTCCATAACAAATGAAAATAAATTGCACATTGAATCTTGGGGAATGCAGTTCAAGATTGAGGAGTTGACTGCCAATTCGATGAAGTTGGTGACTTACACTCAGAAAATACCTTGTCGCATCACTTTCAAGAAGACCGACAAGTATAGTGCTGCGGTTAAGTCTGTGGCTGCTGATGTTGAGAATGAAAATCGTGCGTCTTATGACGTGGAGGGTAGGCGCGTTTCCTCTAACCATAAGGGACTTGTCATTTCCGGCTCTAAAGGTAAATATCGTAAGACTATAAGGAAATAGTAATCCATCTGCTCATTTGAGTCCGCCATATTAATCGGCGGACTTTTTTGTGGTCGTCGCCGGAGGCTCCTCTCTCCCGGTGGCTTCGCGACGTTGCATCGCGGACTGGGGACGAGGAGGCGCCGCCGACGACAACAAGTCGATTTCCTTTAATTCCTTGTTTTCCTTGTGCCAAAACTGAAGCGAGTTTCTTATGAAACTTCACTTCTCATTTAATCTCACTACTCTACATTTATCGCACGAGGAATAAAAGGAATTTAAGGAATTTCGCTTCGCGGTACTTGTGGTCGTCGGCGGCGCCTCCTCCTCCCCCAGTTCGCGATGCAACGTCGCAACTGAGGATAACTAATCTCATTATTTACAGTCACTTGTCACGATGTAGCAGTCATCATTTTCTTGCGCCTACGCAAAGCAAGCTAAATTTATCCTTGATTTTAGGACATTTTTTGCTATCTTTGTCCCAAAAATAAGGACACTATGGATAAGTTATATATAAAATCACAGATTGCTATGCGTCAGTCAGAGTTTCCGACTGACTTGAAAAGACGTGATAACCCTTTGCCGGTCGGCACTGACAAGATTGTGACAATACCTGGGGTAAGGCGTTGTGGCAAGACATCACGAATGGAGATTGTGGTAAACGGCCTTCTGTCGCAGGGTGTTGACCGGGAACGTATCCTATGGGTCAGTTTTGATGATGAGCGTCTTTTCAGAATGAAATCAGACGAACTCAATGATATAATAGAAGCATATCGTGAGATGTACCCCGACATTGAAATGTCAGATGTGTATATGTTCTTTGACGAGATACAACTTATTGAAGGATGGGAATATTTTGTTATGCGACTTTACAAGCATTACTCCAAAAACATATACATAAGCGGTAGCAACGCGACAATGCTAAGTTCCGAACTTAAGTCGGCTTTGAGAGGTTGGCCCGAGGAAGAAGAAACATTGCCACTCTCATTCCGTGAATATTGTAAATTCAAAGGTGTCGAAGCAGATGGGTGGCTTGAAAGTGATCTTGCGAAAATACGCAATGCGTTTTTTGACTACAATAATGAAGGAGGTTTTCCTGAAGTTGTGCTAACGGTTAATCCTCTGCAAAAAGCAAAAATCCTGCAAGGTTATTTTGACACGATGCTACTGAAAGATTTAGTGGAGCATTATAATTTGTCTAACATAGAGGTGCTCCGTTATTATCTGAAAAGGATTATGGCAAACCTCACAAAGCCTACATCAATACGGGCAATACATGGGGATATAAAATCTCGTGGTCTGAAAGTAAGCAAAGACAATCTCTATGATTGGGCCGGATATGCGTGTGATATATTCATGTTTATACGCATATCCAATTACAGAAAGTCACTTCAGAAAGTGGAAAACTCTCAACCGAAATACTACTGTATCGATAATGGCCTGAGAGATGCAGTGCTTTTGCCACAATCTAATGACGATGGCAAGAAACTTGAAAATACGGTATTCTTACAGCTTTATCGTCAACGCACACCTATTGATAATATATTTTATTATCAGGGCAAAGGTGAATGTGATTTTGTAGTTCAGCGTGGAACTGAGATAGTCCAACTGATTCAGGTTACTTGGGATATGAGCGACAATGATACACGCAAAAGAGAAATCAATGGCATTATCGAAGCGTCTGAGGCTACAGGCTGTGATAATCTCTTGATAATAACAAGTGAATGGCAAGAAGAAATTACTACTGAAAATTGTAAGACCATCCAAATATTACCTGCGTGGCGATGGCTTCTCGGGAAATAAGCTCCTGAGCACATGAGGCTGATTTCCTTTGATTCCTTGTTTTCCTTGTGCCAAAATTGAAGCGGGTTTCTTATGAAACTTCACTTCTCATTTTATCTCACTACTCTAAATTTATCGCACGAGGAATAAAAGGAATTAAAGGAATTTCGCTTCGCGACTCTTGTGGTCGTCGGCGGCGCCTCCTCCTCTCCGGTTCGCAATGCAACGTCTTGATGTCTCGTAGCCATTATTCATTATTCATTTTTAGTTATTCATTACTTTGTGGTCGTCGCCGGAGGCTCCTCTCTCCCGGTGGCTTCGCGACGTCTTGATGTCGCGTAGCCATTATTCTTTCTTTATTGTTCATTATTTCATTTCGGTGTTATTTATGTTGATTTCTTGACGGTCACGGTTTTCCGTGACTGTTTTTGTTTTTTGAGTGCGTATATTTGTGCTTTGTAACATAATAACAACTTTTCTGCATGAAGAAACATTTATCAGCATTATTCCTGCTTCTCGCTTGCTTGGCCGGAGGTATTACCGGGGCCTCCGCTTCTGAGATTACCAGGACTTTTACCGGCAAGGATATTGTGTCCGGCTGGTCTCTATCAAAATATGGAGAGGCGGACGGTTCGGACGTTTGTAACTGGGGAGATATAACCGATAAAGGGGTATCCGTAGATTACGAAAAGACCGGATACTCTCCGTGGATAGTTTCGAATGAGGAGTTCAACCATGTCACCAAAGTGGAGATAGAATTATATTCCGAATACTCTCGCATGAGGGTGTCTGAAATCAGTGTAGGCAGCTACTATTTCAAGCCATATGAGGAATATGGTTTTGACACCAATCCCGAAAAAACCTTCATATTTCTCGCTGACGATGCCACACAAGCAATCGGAAAGGTAAACATTAGCTTTTTCGATTTAAGCACGAGGCCATTATATATCAAGTCAATCAAGGTGACATATGATCCTATCGGTGCAAGCCGCGACCTAAAGTGGTCTGTATCGGAGCTGACCGTCAACCTCGGATAAAGTTTCGACAACCCGACACTATCGGGCGTTACCTCCGGTGTGACATACAGCAGCACAAAACCGGAAATAGCCGAGATCGACTCAGAAGGTAATATCTTGCCGCTCAATGCAGGCAAAACGGAAATCAAGGCCACATGCCCGGCAGATTACCCTTGGGCAGCCGGGGAATGCAGCTATACGCTCAATGTAGAGTTCTCGCTGACCGGTGCCGGCACAAGCGAGTCGGTAGTGCTTACCAAACCGGGTACGCTCCGCGACAAGGTGCTGGATCTTGAAAGCACAAAAATCAGGAGCCTTACAATCAGCGGTCCCATCAACTCGGAGGACATCGCATACATGCGCGAAACCAGTGGCCGATTCTCCAATCTTCAGGAGATTGACCTGACCAATGCCACAGTCGTGGCCGATGAGAAGAGTTACGCCACAATGTTTGGCGGTAATCATGACGTAGGCATGGGGTCCACATCCTATGTGTTCGTACTCAGCAACGAAGAGAAGATTGAAGAGAAGAGCCAGCCTACCGGCTTGGGAGGCGGCAAGGTCACCGTGACATATTACGGCAACCAACTCGCCGGGGCGTTCAATTCGATGCCCAATCTTAAGCGGCTTAAATTGCCCTCGGAGATAACGGAAATCGCACCTTTCGTAGTGGCAGGGAGTACCGGACTTATCAAAATCGAAGTGCCCGAAAATTACACCACCATCGGCGAACAGGCATTCAGCTCATGCAGCAACCTGCACTCCATCTCTCACTCCGACGAATGTGTCTCCATAGGTGAGTGTGCGTTTGCCAATTCAGGAATACTCGACTTTGACCTTTCCAAGATGGAGACAATTGGTGAGTCAGCCTTCCGGAAATCGGGGCTGCGCGGCGACATAAATCTATCTTCGCTCACAAAGGTCGCAAGATATGCCTTTGCCGAGTGCGAGGGCTTAACGAGCGTACAATTCGACAAAGGGCTTGTCGAGATCGAGAGAGAAGCATTCGATCGAAGTGGAATAGGCGGTACCCTCATTATTCCTGACGGATGTAAAACGATAGGGCAATATGCATTTTCTGAAACTGCAATCGACGACCTTAGGATCCCGGCCAGTTGCCTCGACATAGACTGCTATACATTCTACAAGACACCATGGTTAGAAAACGAGCTGAATCACATCAATATAGACGAGATAATCTACGCCGGCAATGTGGCGTTATACTACAAGTCGGACACTTACCCAAATCATACCGGTACAAGGGCCACAGCCATTGCCTTAAAAGAAGGCACCACTGCCGTAGCCGCGAGGTTTGGATTGACAGTAAGGGACTCATATTTCCACGATAACCCTAAAGGAATAACCGAAATCACGCTTCCGGAGTCGATGATATGGATTGGAGATGAGGCATTCAAGAGCATTTTAGGAGGAGTCACGGAGATTAAGATACCCGACAACGTGCGCCACATAGGCAACGATGCCTTTTCAGGTGCCGGCTTCGAGACACTCACCATCGGCGCAAATGTGGAACATATCGGAGACTACGCATTCTCTCGCTGCAACTCCTTGATAAAACTTGCATATAACGCACCGGATGCGGGTGGCACATGGATATTTTACCGCTGCGAGGGTCTTGAAAGCGTTACGCTCGGAAAGAATGTGTGCACCATCACCGACCAGATGTTCATGGATTGCAGCTCGCTCCGCAAGGTGGAGATAGAGGGTATCAACACCACCGATATCGCGAAGGCCGCAGCCGCCGGCGCATCGGCCAACGGCTTCTCTATCGGGGAGTCAGCATTCTCAAGCTGCCAGCGACTCGCCACATTTACATTGCCCTCCAACCTCAGCGCAATCGGTAAAGAGGCATTTTACGGAGTAAAACTCCGCACAATATTCTGCTTTGCAGCTAAGCCGGTATCGGGACTCGAAGATTCCAGAATTTTTGAAAACGGGAAGTCCACCACTATCTACGTGCCTCAGGAGAATGTTTCACTCTTCAAAAGAAGCGAAGGGTGGAGAAAATGCACCATCATAGGAGCCGACATGAGTGCCGATGTCGAAGAAACAATAACCGACCTCACCGATCCCATGCAAGAGGTGGAAGTCTATGACCTCAACGGCATCATGACATATCAGGGAGTAATGGGTTCAATGCAACTCCCCACCGGCACATATATCATCAAAACCGGAAAAAATATTTATAAAACCATAATGAAAGAGCAATGAGAAAAAGAGTTATTTTATCAGCAGCCGTATTATTTGTCAGCGGCGCAGTCGGGACAATCCCCGCACAGGCACAGTTTCTCAAGAAACTCGGCAAGGCCCTCGACAAGGTGGCCAACGCGGGCAACAAGAAATCTGACGACAGCAAAGTGCGTCAGATAGGCGAAACAGTAAAAAACGATAACATCACAATGACAGCCAAGGGTATATCTCCGGTTGAAATCGGGGTCAAAGTCAGTGCTTTGCCGCAGCAAGTGGCCGGGCTTTACGACAAAGTGACCTCCAACACCGAAGAAGATATGGATGGCGACGTCATGACCTATCTCACGTTCACTCTCGGCGGACAGCCCAAATTAACGGCAACAGCGGACAGCGACGGGGTGATATGGCAAGTCTCTACGGAGTCGGCAGACGTGGTGGTCTATGTGAACGGCAACCCATATAAGGTAGGCGACAAGATTGCCACACTCAAGAGAGAGCGGGGAGTGCGGGCCGATGATGATTACGGCTTTGCAGCCTGCTATGGCGACATAGACGTGAACGAAGACACCAATGGCACAATTTGTTCCTTCTCCATAGGACGCTATTGATACATGTTGCTTTGGTCATCGGGAGTGCCTCCTCACCCGGTGACCAATGCAGCTTGGCTACTCTTATTGATGGAGACAGGGTCGCTGCGCGACACATATCCGGCTGCGCCGGAACATACAAGGCTTCGCGAGGAAACCCTTTTTTATTACACGCGGAACAAAAGGAATTTAAGGAAATTTGCTTTAAAAAGCTCCGTTCTTGATTTAAATTAGTAAAAAGATAGTTGATAGATGGTTGATTCATAGTTCAAGATAGTTCTGGC
>CAJUIJ010000132.1:0-6067 GCA_910586175.1 uncultured Muribaculaceae bacterium
GATATGAATTTGAATTTTTTCATAAGTCTTGATTACTATTTAAAGATTGTTGATTATAGCCGGAGGGGCGATTTGTGGGCGCCCCTCCGAGCGGCATCATTTGAATTCGGGGTCGCGTCCTACGAACTCGACAGTGTGTTCACCTTCCTTGACGAATATCTTGAGCTGGTCGGTGTCGACAACGATAGTGACAGGCTGGACAGTGGGAGTATGGATACCCCAGTTGCCAAGACCCTTTTTGACGACATCGCCGGAGAATCCTGCAACCCACTTGTCGGTGATAGGAAGCGTGAAGAAGTCTGCTTCGTTAGAGCCAAGAGAGAAGTCTACAACCCAACCACCGAGTTCGGTGAAGAAACGGAATGCAGAAGTGTCATCGGGGTTACCGGGGTCTGGGTTATCTTTCTTGGGTGTCAGCCAGAAAGTACCTACGAAGAGCTTCTTGCCGATGAGGTCTTTGGGCTCGTAGAGGCGGAAGTTTTCGTATTTATCGTAGTTGGATGCGGCGGGAGCCAAGTAGCCGTTGGCAACGCCATCCTTGGTCTGCACGTCACCGCAGATGTAGATCCATGCCGGTTTCTTCTCTGCGTAGCGGACATATACCTTGTTGTAAGATACGGTGTTTGAGCTGACGATGCGGCTACCTTCAATGTTAGGAATCTCGCAAACAGCCTTCAGATAACACTTGTATGCGTTGTTGTAGATATTCTTCGCGTCGAAGTCTGCCTGGTCGGTTATGCCGAGGAGCTTGTTGACGGCAGCGCCGAGTTCGAAAGTCTTGATTGCCATCGCAGCCTGAGCGGGAGTTGAGTTCTCGAGCTCAATCCACTTGGTGGGGTCGATGTCCTTGCCATCTTTCTTAGCCTCATTCTCATCGAGAGTCACGAGGGCAGAGTATGAGCAAATGGCAGAGTAGCCATAGTCGGGCTGTGTGCAGAAAAGGTTGAAAGTCTCGGGGTTGGTCATTTCAGCGGAAGTGCGGAATGCATTGTCCTTGAAAGCCGGCTCGGCAACGGTGAAGGTTGTCGGGTTCTTGTATTGGGGCTCATCCTCCTGCTTGCAGGAAGTGAAGCTCAGGCCGACAGCCGCCATAGCCAATATAATTGATAGTTTTTTCATTTTCTGATTCAATTTTTTGATTAATAGCCTGTGGTCTGTTCGAAGTTGGACGAGCTCATGACGCGGCTCGGGATAGGATAGAGCTTGGTGTATTCAGGCAGGTTTGTGCCGTTTGCCACGCCACCTTTCCATTCCCAGGTATAGCCGGTGCACCAGAGGTTCCAGCGGATGAGGTCGGTGCGGCGCACATTCTCCTGATAGAGCTCGCGGCAACGTTCCTCGCGGAGGTCGTTCATAGTGAGCGAAGTCCAGTCGTGGTCGTGGTCGCCATATGCACGGCGGCGGATGTAGTTGACATACTTGAGAGCCTCAGCCTCAGAACCTCCGCCACCCTTGAGGGCAGCCTCGGCAGCCGTGAGATAAATCTCTGCGAGACGGATCACAGCGTAGTCGCCGCCCACCTGCTCAGTGGGTTCGGGAGAACCTGCATAGTTGATAGTGCCATCCTCGTTGTAAGCCCAGTTGCTGTATTTGGGGGCGAGGTAACCGTTGCCACCCCAGTCGTCGCCTACGAGAGATGGGTTCTCTGCGGTGAAGCCGTGGCTTGAAGTCTGCCAGTTGGAGACACGAACGTCGTCGCTGATAGACATCTCGGGGTCATTCCATTCGAACTTGCGCACGAAGCTCTTGCGGGCCACCATACACTTCCATACACCTCCAGCGTTATACCACTGCTGAGAAATCCAGCCCTTTGCAGTGGGGTCGAAAGAGTAGTGGATATTGTTGATGGTCTCGGTGATGTTGATCTGCCATTCTTTATATTTCTTGTCGGCGGGGAGATCCTGACCTTTATCATCCTTGCCATCCCATTGGTTCTTGGCATCCTTGTATTCCTTGGCGTCGGCAAAATACTTGTAGTAACGCTTCACACCCTTGGGACCATCGAATATCACACCGTCGAGAGACTGATCCTGAGTGGGTTCGGGCACAGTCACCTCAACACCGTTGGTACCGATCCAACCTGCGATGAGGAATGAAGCGCCTGACCAAGAGAGGAGGTTCACCTTATCCTGAGCGAGAGTCCAGATGATCTCGTTGCAAGCGTTCTTGGAGTTACCGAGCACATACTTGTCGTTGTCGAAGCCGAAGAGGCCGTTGTAAGAGGGAGCGAGACCGGTGTTCTCGAAACCACCCTTGCCGAGACGCTTGATGATGTTGTCGCAGTGAGCGTAGCACTTGTCGTAGTCAGCGCGGCCTGCGAATACCTCACCGTTGAGGTAGATCTTGGCGAGGATAGCCTCAGCGGCGTCGAGACCCACGAAACCGTAGGCCGGCACCTGGTTGGGGGCGTAAGAAGCCACGATTTCCTCAAGTTGAGAAGTCACGTTGGCGTAAACTTCAGCACGGGGGAGCTGAGCGGGAAATGAACCGATGGGGGTGTTCTCGTCGGCATAGGGAATCTTGTCGTAGAACGAAAGCATGTAGTAGTAGCAACCGCCCCAGAGAATCTTGGCCTGACGCTTGTATTCAGCCTTGCGGGCTTCGAAAGCCTCTGCGCTCTCACCCTCGGCAGCCTTGTAAGTGCCGTTGTCGACAGACTGGATGAACTGGTTGCAGAGGGTGATGTTGATCATCAGACGAGAGTAGAAACCGAACACGGCGTCGATGGTGGGAACCACCACGCCATAGTTAATTGTTCCGTAAGAGCTGGGGTCCCAGAGCCATGAAGCCTCGTCGGTGGGGAGTTCCTCAGCGATGAAGAGGGCACGCTGGAAAGATGCCATACCGCCGTCGAAGCCTGACACGGGCGAGTTGCCGGCTGCTCCGAAGGTGGAGAAGTTGAGGTAGATGTCGGCGAACACACGGTCCATGGAGTTGGTGACATCCGTGATCTCGTTGGGGTTGGTCGGTTCGCGGTCGAGGTCGTCCACACAAGCGGAGAACCCGAGGGCAGTAGCGGCCACACCCAGAGACATTATGATTTTATTGAATGTTTTCATATTGAAATCTCTATTCAGTTTATGTGAAAATGATTAGAAAGTGGCCACGATACCGAGAGAAGTTGTGATGGGACGCGGATAGGGGCTACCCTGCACACCGCCCGACTCCTCGGGGTCGATACCGGAGAATTTGGTGATCACGAACGGATTCTGCACAGCTGCGAAGAGACGGAGCGTGAGGTTGCCGTTGATGAGGTCGTGGAATGTGTAACCGAGCGAGATGTTGTCGCAACGCAAGAAAGAAGCGTTCTCCACAAAGTAGCTCGAGAGCGGGAGCAGGTCAGCGCCTGAAGAGTTCTTGAACAGGTAAGTGTCCGAGAGGAGGTTGCTGAGCTGATACTGTGCTGCCGAAGTTGTGTAGATGCGGCTGTTCTCATATTTGAGCTGGTTGTATACGTAGTTGCCGAAGCTTGCACGCAGCGAGATGCCGAGGTCCCAGTTCTTCCACTGGAAGCTGTTGTTCCATGTGAGTGTCACCTTGGGGTCTTTGCTATGGTACATGATGAGGTCGTCCTCATTGATTGTGCCGTCGGCGTTCTGGTCAACATACTGGCCCTCGATGGGGTCGCCGTGCTTGTCGTAAACCTGCTCGTAAACCATGAATGTGAATGCGGGCTGGCCCACGATGTGCCATGCGAGACCTGCACCACCCTTACCTGTGGGAAGGCCGATAGCCTGTGTGCGAGAAGTCTCGCCGTCACCCTGAAGCTCGGTGATCTTGTTCTTGTTCCAAGCCACGTTGACAGAAGTGTTCCAAGTGAAGTTGTCGGTTACAACAGGTTTTGCACCAACTGTCACCTCGACACCGATGTTCTCCATCGAACCGATGTTGCGCCACATCATGTTGGCAGTGTTGGTTGCGCCTGTGGGCACGTAAGAGAGAAGGTCGGTGGTCTTGCGGAGATACCAGTCAGCAGCGAGCGTGATGCGGTTGTTGAGGAATCCCATGTCGAGACCTACGTTCCAAGTGGTAGTTGTCTCCCACTTCAGATCGGGGTTGTAAGCCTGCGGATAGAGGGGGTTGATCCAAGTGCCGTCGCCGTTGGGGTTGAGGTACTGGTAGGGCTGCTGAGAGTTGATGTAGATAGGCAGGTAGGGGAAGTACATGTCCATTTCCTGCTGACCGGTCTTACCCCAGCCGAGGCGGAGCTTGAAGTCGTTGAGCCAACCTGCTGTGCGGGCCATGAAAGGCATGTTGTTGATCTTCCAGCCGAGGGCGAGAGCGGGGAAGAGACCCCAGCGGTTGTCCTTGGAGAAGCGAGAAGAACCGTCGTCACGGAGAGTGAATGTGAGCAGGTAGGTGTCGTCGAACATGTAGTTGATACGACCGAAGAACGACACGAGCTGGTTGATGTTACCCCATCTTGATTCGGGAGTGTTGTTGTAGCTCTTGCCGATGTGGTCGGCGGTGGCGGGATCTTCCATGAGGTTGTAAGTGCCACCCTGATAGATCTCCTTCCACTCCTTATTATAACCGAGAGTGTTGATCAGAGTCTGGCTGTGACCGGAGTAGTCGAAACGCTGCCAGTCGTAACCGAGAGTCACGTCGAGGTCAGACTTCGCAGCCTCAAAGAACTTCTTGTAGTTGATGAAGAAAGAGAGGTTGGTGTTGCGCTGGAGCTCATACCAGTCATATTTGGTGCCTGCACCGTCCTGGTAGTTGCCGCGCCATGCCATGATGGAGTTCTGCTCAGTGACGGTCTTGCTGGTGTTTTTTGACACCTGATAACCGAGGTTGAGGTTGAAGTGGAGCTCGGGCACCCAGTAGAGGGCGTAGTCGATCTGGAGGTTACCGGTAGAAGAGAGAGTCTTGCCGACAGACTTCTGGTCCATGAGTTCCTGCACGGGGTTCTGCGAGCCGTTGGTCTCGGGGTCACCGGTGGTGCGGAGTATGTTGTAGTAACCGTTGAACATCTGGGGCATGCCCTCAGCGGCCATGTTGTATGTCTTGTATACGGGGTTGACCGGAGCCATGCCGACAGCGTTACCCATCACGCCGGCAGCGTTGCCTGTGCGGACGTAAGAACCCTGAGCGTTGGCGATGATAGAGAGCTGGTCGTTGAAGAACTTCGGAGTCAGGTTGAAGCCGACAGTGGTACGCTGCATCGAAGAGGTCTTCATGATACCCTGGTTGTCGGTGAACGAAGCATTCACGCGGTAAGGCACCACGCCTGCGCTACCACCCACTGAGAGGGAGTAGTCGTGAGAGAAAGTGGTGCGGAGCACTTCCTTCTGCCAGTTGGTGTTGTAGAGGGCACCGGTGTTTATGGTGCCATCCTCATTGTATGCAGAAGTGTAGCCGGGACGGAGGTTCTCCACGAGGAAACCTTTGGCGCGGTCGTTACCATACTGGCTGATGATGCCTACGTATTCGTCGGTCTTCATCATGTTCATGGTCTTGCGGGCAGTGTTAACGTGGAAGTTAGCTGCGAAGTTGACCTGCGGACGACCCTTCTTACCCTTCTTGGTGGTGATGATGATCACACCGTTAGATGCACGTGAACCGTAGATTGCGGTTGCAGAGGCATCCTTGAGGATAGTCATAGACTCGATGTTCTGGGGGTTGAGCATGGTGAGGGCGTTTGTGCCGCCTGCGTTGCTCTGGTTGGTCTGGGGTACACCGTCGATGACGATGAGCGGGTTGTTGGAAGCCGACAAGGAAGAGCCACCGCGGATGCGGATCTGTGCGTTGCCTGTCGGGTCACCACCTGAAGTGGTAACGACCACACCGGGGCTTGCACCCACGAGGAGGTCCTGTGCGGAGGTTGAGATACCGGCCTCGATGTCGTCGGGGGTGACGACAGCCACAGAACCGGTGGCGTCAGACTTCTTGACCGAACCGTAACCGATCACGACGGTCTCGGCGAGCATCTGGGCGTTCTCTTTCATTACGATGTTGAGGGTAGTTTGTCCGTTGACAGCCACGTCCATGGGGTCATAGCCCACGTAGCTCACAACGAGGGTGGCATTTGCCGGGACGGTGATGGTGAAGTTACCGTCGATGTCGG